>SKOL01000185.1 GCA_007120055.1 Anaerobacillus sp. | reverse complement strand
TGTAAGGAATAATTTCCTCGATTTAACGATATGCTATTGCGCTTTCTGTAGGGGTTGCACTTTTACTGCATTTTTCCCATATGTTAATCTTCTCCATAGCCACTCCATCGGCCCAAACCGGAACCGCTTCATCCAAAAATAACTGTAGACGATTTGTAGGGAGTAGATACCTAATGTAATTAAAATGCCTCCGAAAGGCCCAATACTTCCGAATAAGCCAAGACCGTAGCTGTAGAAAATAGTCGTGCAAAGGAGTGTCTGCATGAGATAGTTCGTAAGAGCCATCTTACCGACAGGCTGTAAAAATGTCGTTGCTTTTGCCAAACGTTCCTTGTTTTGGAGCAGTAACAAAATACTCATGACATAGAAGATACTAATCGAAGGTCCACTCATGAAAAGCCCTCCATACTTGACGAAATACCATGGAGAATTAGCACCATCAATGAAAAGCTTTCCTAAGCTTGCAAGAATTAAGCCTAGCACACCTACCATTAACACTCTTTTTGCAATTCGACGGATTCTGTCTAGATTTTCTGCCGTATTCGTGAAAATTCCAGTTTTCCAAAAATACATTCCAAAGAAAAACATGGTTAGAATAACGCCGAAAAGAAAAATATTGCCGACAGCAATGATTGAAATATCATTAATTCGTTGCTGTAGAATTTCAACGAACGTACCTTGACTATAAACCTCTGCGATTCGATGAACCTCGTTTTCCATCAATGCCTGTTGCTCTGGGCTGGTCTCAATTTGAGCAAAAAACATAAAGGAAGCCATAAGCATAAAGAAAGTGACAATAATACTCCAAGTAATGATCGCTGCCCTTTTTAAGGAACGGAGCTGTTTATCCTTCATAAAAAGCAAAATAAACCCAAGCAGGGCATAGAACGTCAAAATATAAACCATGTACTTACAGTGTCGAGCAGATTGCCACTAAAAGAGCTACCGACCATTTCCGCTTGAATGGCAGGTGTGGAGAAAAATCTCATGTTAACAAGTAAAATTCCAAAAAGCGCGAAAGCCCTAATAATATCAAGCGTAACAATTCGCTCAGATGCTGTAGTAGGAACAAAATGATGCTGTTTCGATTGCTGCATATTGTTTCCCCCCTCGATATACTTTCCAGGACAATTTTACCATAATTGAGTATGGGAAGAAGGAGGAAATAAGTCATTTATATGACAGAATAGGAGCTGTAAAGCCTGATACGGCGCTTTTTGGAGCATTAGGGTATTTATAAACGAAGAAGATGAAATGGATGAGTTATATCCTAAAAACTTTTGATTTGTTAAGTTAATTTTCTATTCTATTTTAATGAATTTCATAATTCAATATTTTCGCCACGAAGATCAATATATAGTTGCGTCAAAACCATTCGCAAACTATATATTGCGCGATGTGGCTCGTTTTTGGTAATTATGAAATTCACTCATTTACAATCTGTTAGGAAAAAATTAATTTAACACTACAGCATTTTGAAATTTTTTTAGAAAGATATATTGACTCTCCTCTAACAGTAGAGTTTACAATAATTTCTAGAGAGGGTCGACACTCTTTAAAATTTTAAAAATCACATACCGGTAGGTGATCCTATGATAAGTATTGGAATGTTTTCAAAGATGAACAAAGTTACAGTAAAAACTCTTCGATACTACGATGAAATTGGTTTATTAAAGCCAGCTTATGTAGATGAATATACAGGTTATCGTTATTACTCCACAGAACAGCTAGTCCTAATGAACAAAATCTTCAGTCTAAAGCAGCTAGGCTTCTCTTTGCAAGAAATGGTTGAGGTTTTAAAGGGCCAGGTAGAAGTAGTAGAAGTTCTAATGAAAAAACAAGAGGAAGTACAGGAACGCCTTAAAGAAGAGAAAGAAATGCTAGAAAGAATTGAAAACCATATTAAAATGATGAATGGAGAGATGAAAATGGAACAATATGATGTGATCATTAAAGAGCTTCCCGAAGTGATTGTAGCTTCAATGAGAAGAACCATTCCTAATTACGATGCTTTATTTACCATTGTACCTCAGCAAATGGCACCCGAAATGAAACGAATTGGTTGTAAAACGATCTTTCCGGAGTATTGCTTCAATATTTATCACGATGGTGAGTATAAAGAAACAAATATAGACGTAGAAATTTGTGAAGCTGTAACAGAGACAAAAGACGATACTGACCTGCTCACTTTTAAAAAAATAGATGCCGTTTCAGCTGCATGCACACTTCATAAAGGAAGTTATAGTACGATTGGAAAAGCGTATACCCAGTTACTAAAGTGGATTGAGAAGAATGGCTATGAAATTGCAGATTCTCCACGAGAAAGTTACATCGACGGGATATGGAATAAAGAGCGGGAAGCAGATTGGCTAACAGAAATCCAAATCCCGATTGGAAAATAGTTGGATAATTGTAACGAAGGCGACACGAATTAACAAATCGTTAGGGACGAGGGGTCAGGTCCCTCGTCCCAGTGCTGATTTTTATTTGAAGTTGGCACCTGATGAGTGTAGCGGCGAACTCGTGGTTACTTTGTTTACAATTTGAAATCCAGATCAAACGAATGCCAATAAGCAGGGGGCGTTTCTTTTACTTCCTGAAAAGGTCCTGAACCCCAGTACACGTCTCATTTTATTAGAAAAAAGGTACCTGACCCTCAATGCGCATTATCCTACTTAAAATTTATTAGGTTTTTTGACGAAAACATGGTATGCTCTATCTAACCATTTAAATACCTGTATCATGTTGTCTCTGAGGCTGGCTAAAATGTCTAATCCATTAATT
>SKOL01000238.1 GCA_007120055.1 Anaerobacillus sp. | reverse complement strand
TTTTTACAACGTGACGGTGGAGATGTTGAATTAGTAGACATCGAAGACGGTATCGTAAAAGTTCGTTTAACAGGAGCGTGTGGTACTTGCCCAAGTTCAACGATCACTTTAAAAGCTGGTATCGAAAGAGCATTACTTGAAGAAGTACCAGGCGTAAAAGAAATCGAGCAAGTATTTTAATTTAAGCAAACAATACAAAAACCAGGTTCTGGAAGCGAACCTGGTTTTTGTTTTTTTCCTTTACTTGCACTTAGCTTTTTAGAGACCCTAGATAGATCATTAATCGACGTCTTCGCTCTTCCTAATCAAAGATGATCAGAAATTATGCGGCCAAATCGTCTACTACATCATCGGCATTACTTGGTTTTTGAGTGAATTTACTGATGATCACGGTTACAAATAAAGCTACTAAGAAGCCTGGTACCGCTTCATAAGTTACACCAAAAAGAAGCTTAGCAAACAGTGCTTGAACATCTGGTAAGAAGGCATATGTCCACTCTGGTTGTTGCTTAACTAGAATTACCGTAATTAAACCTAAAAGCATTCCCCAAAAAATTCCTTGCTTCGTCGTCCCCTTCCAAAACAGTGATAATATTAAAGCTGGACCAAAGCAAGCACCTAACCCACCGAAGGCAAAAAGTACCATCCAAAATACAAATTCGGTTGCTGAAAAGGCTAACCAAACCGAAAGCCCCATAACTAAAACTATCGCTAAACGACTATACACAACCAATTGCTTTGTTGAAATTTCTTTTTCTTTTGCAAATATTTTAGCATAAATATCATTTACTAAGGCGCTTGCTCCTGCAAGTAATTGACTGTCAGCACTTGACATAATAGCTGCTAATGTTGCAACCATCAAAATCCCCATTGTGAAAGGGTCTAGTAACGCACTTCCTACTGTTGTAAAAATGGTTTCTTGGTTTCCGTTTGGTAACATACTGATATCAGGAAACATTGCGCGCCCAGATAGACCAATCATAACCGCTCCCCACCCCATCAATACATTCCAGAACGTTGCGATCAATGCAGCTAATCGCATTTCTTGAATATTTTTCAGAGACATATACCTTACAACAATATGTGGGTTTCCAGGACTACCAAATCCGATACCCAAGAGACCCACAATAGCACCGAACCCAAAAATCATTGGATTAGTAAAACCACCACCTTGGGAGTGCATTGAATCTAAGATAGGACCGAAACCTCCTAAATTAATAATTGCGGCAATTGGTAAAATAACTAGTGAACCAAACATAAATAAAGCATTTAAAACATCATTTTTACTAACAGCATGGAAACCACCAAACATAACATAAATTAATATTATAGCTGCCGTTACCCACATACCTGCTGTTGGAGTAATACCCATGGTCGAAGAAAATGCAGTACCACCAGCAACAACTTGAGAACCTACATAAGCTACCATAAAGAAAATTATAATAAGTGAACTAGTAATACGTAATAAATGATTTCTGTCATTATAACGTGTAGATAATATATCAGGAATTGTTAGACTGTTGTATTTCTCACTATACTTTCTCATACGTCGCGCAACAAAAAAGAACATCAGTATTTCAACAAATATATATCCAGCAATTGCCCAAACGGCATTAAGCCCAGTAGCATAGGCAGTACCTGTTACTCCTAGTACAAGCCATGCACTTCGACCAGAACTAACTGCACTTAATGCAACAGTAAATTTTCCTAAGCCACGTCCTGCGAGAAAGAAATCAGTTAAACCCCCAGATGCTTTTTTGGAGCTAAGGTAACCAATACTTAATAAAAATAATAAGTAAAAGACAATTACAGCAATTGTTATAGGATGTGCACTCATACTGATGCACCTCCCTCTGATTTTTTAACTGCCTCTTTATATGTATCTTGATTTCCGTATCGTATTTTATCTTTTTTACCTAGGATAAAATTTAAGGTAAGTGCAAAAATGATTAATGATAATGGTAAAATAATTAATGAAAAAGCAATTCCAAAAGTCACTTAAAATCCCCCTTAATTAGTTAATAAATTTGTTGTCATCCTGTTACAGAACCACATATGACTATTAATAAGAGCCCTTACACCTAAAAGTGGTTGCTAATTAATCACTTTTTCTGTTATTTTTTCTCTTATGCTATTAAACAAAATTGTAAGTTTCTAATTATCTCCCCCTTTCAGGCGATAACTTCCATCATTTCTCTCCTTCGAAATTTTGGTAAACTCTTATAGCTGTTACAAGATCAAAGATGGACATGCCGACTGATTTAAAAACAGTAAGCTCTTTCTTTTTTGAGTTAAATTGACTACTGTTTAAAATTAAATCTTCAAGTGTGACGAAGTTCTCTGTCTTAATACCAATCTCTTCAGCACGGATCATATCACCGGATTCTCTTAATGCTGTTATCGTATCCACATACATTTCGTCCAATTGTTTAAAGATATAATCTGGAATTTCCTGCATGTACGGGCGAAACGATCCACATCCGACAATGTGTTTTCCGGCTAAATCTTCGATAGGCACTTCAGGTAAAACTGGGGTTTTTGAGCTCGTTGCCGTGACAATAATTCGGGACCTTCTAATCAATTCTTCAACAGCTATATACTCTATATTTAGCTCTGGAAAATCTTTATTTACCTTTTCAATATAGCGGTTCACATTATCTTCGTTTCGACTATAAATATAAACTTTACTAATTGGACGGACAGCACACGCCGCTTGCAAATGACTGAACCCTTGAACGCCCGTTCCTATAATTCCGATAGTTGAAGCGTTCTCATCTGTTAAATAC
>SKOL01000776.1 GCA_007120055.1 Anaerobacillus sp. | reverse complement strand
TTACCGACTGTGCCCATAACGGATAAAAGGAAATTGGCAATAATAATCCTGAAAAAAGATCAATAACGACTCGTTTTGCACGAATCAATCCTGAATTATTAAATAAAAAGAACGTCATAATTCCCGTAAGTAAATTGATTTGTGTATTGACGATAAAACTAAACATGAGCGACACAAAAAATAAACCCCAAGTCGTCACGTTCGCCGAAAAACTAATCGGAAATAACAACGCAACAATCAACATCCCCGGCACTGAAAAGAATAGCAAACGAAACAACCCTTCCCCTAAACCTTGCATCGTTTTCATCCCTAAATAGTTGTAAGGGCGTATCATTTCAATCGCAACTTTCCCGTCTTTAATTTCATTAGCGATTTCACGATCAATATTATTAAAATAAAAAGCTCTCGCCATCCAAGCAACAGCAACATACGTCGTCATTTGCAGCACAGAAAGCCCTTGGATCTCTTCTTGTCCTCCATAAATCGCCGTCCATAAAAAATAGTAAGCTCCGATATTAATACTATAAATAAGAATCCCACTGTAATAATTGGTACGATAAGCGAGCATCATTAGAAACCGCACGCGAATCATTTCAATATACTTACTCATGAAGTCGCCATTCCTTCTTCATAAATTTTTCGAATAATTTCTTCAGTGGAGATTTCATTGATACGGACATTTTTAATCGGATTCCTTTGAACCACTTCACTAATTAATTGGGAAACCGCACGCTCATCGCCATCAACCGTCGCTATCCACGTTTGTCCATCTTTCTTTCCCCAACTGACCTCACGTCGGTGCGGTAACTGAACTTCGGTCACATTAGCTAAAAACTGAAACTCTACTTGTTTCCCTTCAACAGAGTTTTCTTGTAAACTAGCTAATTTTCCGTCGTAAACAATTTTCCCTTCATCTAAAAGAACCACTCGTTCGCAAAGCGCCTCAATATCCGTTAAGTCATGAGTCGTTAACAAAACCGTCGTTTTATACTGCTCATTTAATTCTTTTAAAAACTTGCGGATTTTTAATTTCACTAGAACATCTAGCCCAATCGTCGGTTCATCTAAAAATAAAAGTGGCGGATTATGAATGAGCGCAGCTGCTAATTCACAACGCATCCTTTGCCCTAACGATAGTTTACGAACAGGCTTGTCCAAAAGCGGACCTATTTCCAACGTCTCTATAACATATCCCATGTGATCGTTATAGTCCGCATCAGAAACGCGGTACACTTTTTTGAGCAATCGAAATGATTCTTGAACAGCGATATCCCACCAAAGCTGCGAACGTTGCCCAAATACAACACCAATCGTTTGAACAAATTGTTCACGCTGCTTATGTGGGTCCATTCCGTTAACTCGTACTGTTCCAGATGTCGGAGTCAATATACCTGTGAGCATTTTAATGGTTGTTGATTTTCCAGCCCCATTTTCACCGATGTAACCGACCATTTCTCCTTGTTTTACATTCAACGAAATATCATCGACCGCAGATAAAACTTTATAATTTCTTGTGAATAAATCTCTAAAAGCACCACTTAAGCCGGACCTACTAGAATACGATATAAAATCTTTTCGTAAATTACTTACTTCAATTACATTCATCATCATCTTCCCCCTGAATTTTAGAGAGCAATGGCAGTTGCCACTACTATTGCAATAGAGCATTATGCCTTCAGCTAATTAAGTTTACCTCGTCAACCGCAAACCTTCAAGTAATCAGGGTAACTATCTAATATATAGGAAAAGCTAAGTGTATTCGCTTACTGTTATGTCTAAAATAAATCTATGAATGCTCCACCCTTCAAAAACTTACAATTTAATCACGAAAGAGATATTTCAACCTTTGTGAGGTGTTTCCAATTAAGAAAGTAATTATTTTTATTATTTTAATTTTAGGGTTTTCGTCGATTTTTTTCATTGTTCGTGACACGGTTAATCTTTCTTTTGAAAATGAAGCAGACAACATTCAACCACAAGTAATCTCAAATGAAGAAATTAGCGAAGAAAAAATTAATCAAGATACCTACCCAAAAGAAACTACAATAAAAAAAACAAAAGTTAATGAAGAAAAAATCACAAACAATCAAAACATAAACCCATTCGCGATTAGAAAAACACCTAAGCCACTAACTTTAATGCTATTCGGGGTCGATCGCACGAATGATGAAAAATACGGTCGCTCCGATTCAATTATGTTAGCGTTCGTTCAACCGAACACAAAAGAGTTGATGCTTATTTCTATTCCGCGTGACACTTATATTGAAATACCGAACTACGGAAACAACAAGTTAAATACCGCTTTTCAGCTTGGAGGTCCTGAGCTAACAAAAGAAACGGTCGAAAACTGGCTAAATATCGAGATAAACGATACCGTTTCGATCGACTACGCTAATTTCGAAAATATGATCGATTTAATCGGAGGTATTGAAATTGACGTCGACCGTCGTATGGTTCACAATGAATTCACTTTAGAAAAAGGGGTACAAACGCTATCAGGAGAGGAGGCCCTTCATTTCGTACGCTTTAGAAAAAGCATAGACGGAAATCACGATAGTGATTACAAAAGAACCGAACGCCAACGCCAAGTTCTTAGTAAACTTACTGATGAATTATTAAAAACACGCTCTTTCAGGGAATCCTTTACTTTATTACGTTCGCTTATCAATACAATAGACACTACGATATCTATTCAAAAAATCATTATATACGGTCACCACTATTCAGACTTTACATCCGAGAACATTACCGCTCTCTCGTTCGAAGGTTACGGAGACCTACGCGACG
>SKOL01000070.1 GCA_007120055.1 Anaerobacillus sp. | reverse complement strand
CATAGCTTGTACTGTATATCGCGGTTGCATCTACAAGATCATTGGCAACAGCGGCCACCGAATGATCGTGACTATATGTGAAAAAACTACTTGAAAAGAATTGGTCAAAATCAAATCCTGCCGTTTTAATCAAATGCTTCGGCACTAAATATCCTGAAAAAGATGAAGGATCGGAAAACGCGAAACTCTTACCTTGTAAATCAAATAGTGAATTGATTTCTTCTGTATCTTTCGTAATAATATAAGAAGTATATTTCTTCTCCCCATCTACAATTGGCATAACGAGCTTATCCATAAGCCCTTTTTCATCACCTAAGACTGATAAATATCCACAAACAAAGCCTAAATCGACTTTTCCAGTTTCAAAAGTTTGCAAAACCTCGTCATACGTTTTTTTCTGAATGATTTCGACGGGCTTTCCTAAAGTTTTTTCAACTAAACGAACAAAACCGTAATGTGTTCGATATGTTTCTTTTATCGAGACATTCGAAAGAATCACAAACCTTAAAATCTCCTCATCTTCTATTTTCTGGCCGATCGGACTAGTTTCTGAAACTTCTTTACTTATTGGTATGATTATTTCTTCATTATTCGCGGAGCAAGCACTGATTTTCAAGATGACAAGTATAGCGATTGAAAAAATGATATATTTCTTCATAAAAATAATTTCCCCTCCTTTTCCCTACTCTTCTTATAGTATAAAGGAAAAATAGACGGATAATTGTTTCGATTCTATAAACGATATCACTTAGAAAAATTTGGATAATATAAGGTCGTGGCAGAACTGTTTATTATTTATACTAGCAACCTCGTCATGTTGAATAAAGAGTTGAAACATTAAAAGTCTTTACCGCTGTCTAAAATAATAAAGTTTCACAAAACTTTCGCACCTGTGAAATCGACGTGAAATATAATCAATTGACCCTATAATAGACTCACTGTCTTACATAGAAATCCCTGGTATCATCATACTTTTTTATGGAGTTAAAGGGTGAGAAAGGTATTGCTTTATACTAACTAGATGAAAATTAATAAATGGTATAATGATGTCGAAATTTGTATCTTTAAAAATAGCACTTTTTTTACATGCGCAAAAAGCTCGTTACAAGGAGGAGTTTAACTAATGAAAGCTTTAAGACCTATTGCAGATGTGGAAGAGTTAACTAAACAAGGAACTGATTATGAAGGAAATTCTAAATTACAGGCAGTTTTAAGAGAAAATTATTTCGCAAAAAAAGATTTAGAAGCGTTACAGCAACTGGATCTTCTTTTATTAAATGATAAGAACGATTTAGTAGTACTAATGGAACACAATTTATCCGAAAGCAATGGCAGCAACAATCCCACAAAAAACGACCATATACAATACATTGAAAACTTATTAACCGAAAATAGAGAAAAAGATTATCTAGCTAAAGTGAATTCTTATTATAAGATATTAGTTGAAAGCGGGTTACCACTTTCAAAAGCATTAAATACGCTTGATGATATTAAGTTTTTATTAACGACGAAAGCTTTATCAAAAAGGGGATACAAGCCTAATTATTGTTATTCACTTCTTCATTCCTTGCAAAAAGCAATAAAAGTGGAGCAGCATTTGTTAGTGCACATATATGATGAACAAAAATGTGAACAAATGGCAGCAAACATTACAAAGCTCATTGATAAAAATGCAGAAATTATGCAAATTAAAGATTTGATTAAACAATTAGACGAACAAAATAATAATATCCAAAATGTCACTGCGGCTAGCCAGGAAATGTCATCATCCATATCAGAAATTTCCGTTAATGCTAACCACGTAGCCGAAAATACCCAAGGAGCATCGGAAAAAGTCAGCAAAGGGCGCGATGTAATTAAAAGAGCTTTACAAGATATTATGGAAACTGACGACACATTTAGTAGCATTGTTGAAAACTTTCAAGATTTGAAAAAAAGTGTTAGTACAATTAAAGAAGTAGTAAACCTTATTCACGATATAGCAGATCAAACGAATCTCCTTGCTCTGAACGCTTCAATTGAAGCTGCTAGAGCAGGTGAACATGGAAGAGGATTTGCTGTTGTCGCAGATGAAGTAAGAAAGTTAGCTGAAGGAACCGTCACATCTTTACAAAAAGTCAATGTAAACGTCGAGCAACTTACAACCGTATCCAACAGCGTTTCTTCATCGATTGACGAAACGTCACTTGCCATAAAAAAAGGAGTTCAAGAGGCTGAGGCTGTTTTACCTATTTTAGAAGAGATTGTAGTTGAAGTTAAAAACATAAGTAGTTCAACTGCAAATACTGCTGCTACAACGGAGCAACAAACAGCAGCGATTACTGATACTACAAATCGCATGGAAAATGTAGCTTCAATTTCAGACCATATTAGGGAGCTTGGTAACGATACAGGAAAATCAATTTATCATTTAAGTCAAATGATTATTCACTTTAAAGAACAAATCTTCCCAGATCGTTCTAATTTATCGGTGAAGGCTGCATTAAGTTTAGCGAAAGCTGATCATATATTATGGAAATGGAAAATTTATAATATGCTCATCGGCTTTGAGACTGTCCGACCAGAAGATGTTTCATCACATAAAGAATGCGCACTAGGTCGCTGGTATTTCAATCCCGAAACAAAAGAAAAATTTAAAGATACTGTTGATTATTCAAAAATGAATAGTGCCCATGAAGACGTTCATAAGTATGCTAAAGAAGCCGCTTCATATTATCAAAAAAACCAGATAGAAGCAGCCGAGCAAGCATTAGAAAAGTTAGATGACTCTTCTCAAAAGGTAGTTCAAT
>SKOL01000093.1 GCA_007120055.1 Anaerobacillus sp. | reverse complement strand
GAATACACTCTCCAGTTGTAATCATTTAAATTAAACTCTGGTGTATCTTCTAGTAAATCCATATTCGCTTCCCATAAGCTTTCGATCGTTCCAACGTCACGCCAATACCCTTGATATGGATAAGCATATAATCGTTTTCCGTCATTTAAAAGTTTAGGAAGTACGTCCTTGCCGAAATCGTGACTAGAAAAAGAATCGCTTGCATCATTAATTAATGAATTTTTTAACAGCAGCCAGTCAAAAACATATATGCCCATTGAAGCTAAGTTACTTTGTGGTTTTTCTGGCTTTTCATCAAATGTATGCACTCGTAAATCATCGGTCGTATTTAAAATACCGAAACGGCTTGCTTGTTCGATCGGGACTTCTATCACTGAAATGGTGACATCCGCTTCTCTTTCCTCATGATATTGAATCATTTTCGAATAATCCATTTTGTAAATATGATCACCTGATAAAATAAGAACATATTTTGGATCATATTGATCAATAAAATTGATATTTTGAAAAATCGCATCCGCCGTTCCTTTATACCAATCGCCTCCGTTTTGTGCAGTAAACGGTGGTAATAAAGCAACGCCACCACTTCTTCGATCTAAACTCCACGGAGATCCGATACCGATATATGAATTTAAAACGAGTGGTTGATATTGAGTTAATACGCCGACAGTGTCGATATTTGAATTTGTACAATTACTTAATGGAAAATCGATAATTCTATATTTACCGCCAAAATGAACAGCTGGTTTAGCTAAGTTTTGAGTGAGTAACCCGAGACGTTTTCCTTCCCCTCCTGCTAGTAACATCGCTACGCATTCCTTTTTTCTTTTCATGTTTTTTGCCTCCCTCATCTGTAGTTAATTTATATTGTTTATTTTTTAAGCGAATAACAACAAAAGCGAGTGGTGGTACTTTAATCGATAAACAATAAGGCTGACTATGCCAATTTTTATCTTCAGCTTTCAATAAGCCTGCGTTTACTTGACCAGAACCTCCAAAATGACTCGCATCACTATTAAAAATTTCCTCGTAATCTCCTAAATCAGGCACCCCGATTTTATAGCTTTCATAAACAACAGGTGTAAAATTACACAAGATAATTAGTTGATCATCGCTCGCCTTACCTTTTCGAATAAAAGAAATAATACTTTGATTAAAATTGTTCGCATCAATCCATTCAAATCCATCTGGAGTATGATCTTGTTGCCATAACGATGGTTCTTTTAAATAAAACTGATTTAACGCTTTTGTATAATTATGCATTTTTTCATGCATTTCATAATCTAGTAATTCCCAGTCAATATCCTCGAGATCTTTCCATTCAGAAAATTGGCCAAGTTCGCCGCCCATAAACAATAGTTTTTTTCCAGGGTGACTTGCCATATATCCATAAAATGCCCGTAAGTTTGCAAATTTTTGCTAATAATCACCAGGCATTTTATTTAACAACGATTTTTTTCCGTGAACGACTTCATCATGTGATAGCGGCAAAATAAAGTTTTCACTAAAAGCGTAAAAGAAAGAAAACGTAATTAATTGGTGATGATACTTCCGGTGAATTGGGTCCATCTCCATGTATTTCAACATGTCGTTCATCCAGCCCATATTCCATTTGAAGTTAAAGCCTAACCCGCCTATGTAGGTCGGTCGACTCACATTCGGCCAAGACGTTGCTTCTTCTGCCATCATTAAAGCGTTTGGAAAATATTGAAAAACGGCTTCATTAAGCTTTCGAATAAAAGCGATCGCTTCTAAATTTTCATAACCACCATACGAATTACGGGCAATTTCTTCGTCGTTACCTTTTCCGTGGTTGTAATAAAGCATATTAGATACAGCGTCAACTCTTAATCCGTCAATATGATAAACATCCATCCAAAAAATGGCGTTTGAGATGAGAAAACTGATGACTTCCGGTTTACCAAAATCAAACGTTAACGTCCCCCATTCTCGTTTCTCCGCTTTAATAGGGTCGCTATATTCATAGAGCGGTGTCCCATCAAAAAGTCGTAAGCCGTGATCATCTTTACAAAAATGTCCAGGTACCCAATCAAGGATGACCGCAATTCCTTTTTGATGACAGCGGTCAACGAAGTATTTAAAGTCATCAGGCGATCCAAATCTACTAGTGATAGAGAAAAATCCTGTCGGTTGATAGCCCCAAGAACGATCGAAAGGGTGCTCATTTAACGGTAATAGTTCAATATGGGTGTAGCCCATCTGATCAACATAATCGATGAGTTCGTCAGCTAGTTCTCGATATGTATGAAACTCCCCATCTTCTTTTAACTTCCACGACCCTAAATGAACTTCATAAATGTTCATCGGTTCTTCATAAACATTTTGTTTTTTTTGCTGCCACTTTTGATCTCCCCACGTATAATTATCGAGCTTTGCTACTTTAGAGGCGGTATTCGGTCGACATTCTGAGAAAAATGCGTAAGGATCTGATTTTAAAAGTAAGGTCCCATCATTCGTTTTTATTTCGTATTTATAAATGTCACCCTCTGTTAGCCCTGGAATAAAGGTTGTCCATAGCCCATTTTCATTGATCTTTTCCATAGGGTGTTTTGTCCCATTCCAATCGTTAAACGAACCTACAACGCTAACACTTTTTGCATGACGGGCCCAAATCGTGAAACGTACTCCACGTTTATTATTCTCAACAGCTATGTGTGCCCCCATAATATTGTAGCTGTGGTATAAATTTCCCTGATGGAATAAAAAAATATCGTGTTCACTATGTATCGTTTTTGTCATCACTTCAAACCTCTCTGTAAAACTATGAAT
>SKOL01000211.1 GCA_007120055.1 Anaerobacillus sp. | reverse complement strand
GTTAAAATAACAACAAATAAAAATGGATCCGGTAAATAACGTTGCATAATTCTGTTCGAAATTGATGTAAGCGTATTCATTCTTCTTCACTCCTTTAAAAGTTTTTTGGTAACTAGTTACATATTACCAAACATTTTTAAATTTGTGAATATTCTGCATAAAAGTTTTTGTCAGTCGCAGTGACAAATTACAACTTTTTTGTTAAATGTAATTTCTACGCAGGTTGCATGCGGCTTGATTTTCTGAATATTCCGAAAAAATCTAATAAAACCGACAAAACAAGCAACCTAAACTTTTTTTACAAAATTATTTAGTTTCTTAACAGCATCTCTTGCGTCACTTGCATATAGGTTAACCCCATTTATATTTTCATTTATAGCTGCACCACCAGCTATAAGGATCATATGAGGGAAACTATTTCTTATTTTTTTTACTATATTTTTTAATTCATCCAAGTTTTCTTTCATTGTTACAGAAAATCCAATGATATTTATTTTCTTACCTTTAAGAAAATTAATGATTTCATTATTTGGGAGGGGTCTTTCCAAATTGAATACCTTCCATCCATTTGCTTCCAAACAATCCTCAACTATTCTCAGCGGAAGTTGATGCCCCTCGCTTCCAACTACGGTTAATAGAATTGAATTTGAACTAGATGAACCAGTATAACTACTAATCTTCATTTTCATAATTTCATCGATTACATTAGAGGCTATATGCTCTTCGGCGATTGTTATTTCATTTCGTTCCCACATCTCCCCGATTTCTCTCATAGCCCTTGCAATAACATCAACATAAATATCCTCTACCCTCATATTATCTGTCAGTATTGCAAAATAAAATAAAGCCTCTTGTTTTTCACCTTGCGTTAAAGAATGAATATACTTTCTCCACAACCTATCTTTTTTCATTTGCAAACCATTACATTTAATAAATTTGAATACTTTTAAAGAAAGGTCATTCGGCAACATAAAAATTTTATCGTTCTCATCTTTAACTTGGGGTAAAGTAGGCTTTGCTTCATACACATAAATGATTTCTCCCTTTTTCCCATTCGTTAATTCAACTGTAGAGTGTAATGGATAAATTTGCATTAAATCCATTAGTGATATTACAATTTGTTGATCTAAAGCATCGCCCTCATTGACCAAAACCTCTAGTGCTCGTGTAGCTGATACCCCTTTTCTATATGGCCGAACAAGTGTAACGGCAGAATAAACATCGATAATCATTAATACTCTAATGAATTGATTAGTTAGAAATTTTCTATCTAAGTTATTAGGATAACCTGATCCATCAAGACGCTCATGATGCATAACAGCCATTTGTTGTATTTCTTTAGAGAAACCTTTTTGTTTTAAAATATTTGCACCAATTACGGTATGTTCTTTTACAGTATTAAATTCTTCATGTGTTAACTTCCCTTTTTTCCCCAGTATTTCGATAGGTAGTTCCTTCTTACCGATGTCATGAAGTAGAAGACCTTTTGAAATGTTAGCAATATTTTTCACGTTAAGTTTCTTTAACAATAAAGAACCGAGAAAAAATACATCTACTGAATGATAATACGTATAAAAATCTAACTCCTTCAATTTAAATATCTCTTCTCTAATAAGATTATCTTTCATAGCAGAATAAAAAAGCGTTTTAACCCACTCAAGATCTCTTCTTTCATTATAAGCAACCCCTAAACGACTTTCACTTAATAATGTTCTTACGCAATCCATAAATAACTCCTCTAACTCTTCCTCACCTATATTGGAGCTTAATTTAGTTAGTTCTCTTTTTTCCTGAGTTGATATTTCAAATTTAACTTTTACTTCTCTTATGTTTAATTTTTTTAAATGTTGCTTAATCTTCTTAGAAACCTTTGTTCCGCTTTTCACTATGAGGGTTTCACCTTTATAGACATCTCTTGCTAGAACATCCCCTGGTTGTAGGTCTTGAATCTTTTTAAGTTTCAATCCTTAACCTCCTCCCCAATAAATTTCTTTGTAATATATTATGGGGTTTCGATCAAAGTGATTGGACAACTTTGCTAGGTTACATATTAAATTTTTTAAATGTTAAGTGCCTAACTTAACTTAAATTTTAATTTTTAAAAATAAATAATAAACTTAAACTGATTGATGAAAATACTCGGTTTAGTGTAAAATTTAACTAGATAATCACTAGAATGAAAAATGACCGAACGTCTGCCAACGTCCGGTCGGTGCAACTATAACCGCTAGAAGAGCGGTTGACCAAATGTAGTTAAAAAAGTAACCGTTAACCCTGGTCGGGCTGGACGGTTACTTTTTCTTAAAGAGATCCGTCCCCTCGCTTCTTCGGTTCTTTAAAAGACATTCCAAAAGTAGAATATCCACGATAGAACCGCTGCAAACATCGCGAAGAAAGTATAATGTATTCTCCCAGCGAGCTTCCAGTATCCTTTCAACCATGCAAGTACTGAAAAAACTAATACTGCCAATGTGACTAAAACGATTCCGTATGAGATGATGATGTCTAAAAATACACTTAAGGCTGAAGGCTCGGTAAATGCCGATTTTGGTAACTCGTAAACAGGATCAGGTTCACCATTTGCAAGAAAATTGACGAAGAAAGTTAAAGTAAGTACACCTATTAAAACTGCCACTCTCTTCGCCCACCTAGCCTCATTTTGATCTTCTAAAGCTTTTGTTCGACGAATTTTACGAACAAGCGCTTTAATCCCCCAATATAGGAGACTACCAATGATAAATAGCAACGAAGAAATCAGCAATAAGAAAGTTAATCCACTTGACTCGTACC
>SKOL01000249.1 GCA_007120055.1 Anaerobacillus sp. | reverse complement strand
GAAAAGTTTTCAGGTTGGTGAACATCATGGTGATGAACATCATATACGATCGGAATTTGTAGCTTCTCTCCTAAATAAAGGGCATCTTCTATATGAAAAACAGTGTCATCATTCTCTAACATCAACATTTGCTGTAAAGTTGTTGGGATCTTTTCAAAGTTTTCAACGAAATCCTCTAAACCACTTATTTTACCTTTTTTTGCACCACCTATATGCAACACACAGCGATGAAGCGGATTTATATCCATTCCCCTTAAAAGCTTATGATGATAAATTAGTGTCTCGAGTGAGCGTTTTAATATTTTTTCATCTAAGTTATTAAGTACAACGAAATGGTCGGGATGAAAATCTATTCGCATTTTGTGTTTCTGAATAAATTCGCCAATCTCTTTTAGTTGTGGTGCAAGTGGGCGCTCATATTTCCATTCTTTAGTATACGGGTGATTTACTAAAGGAACTAATTTTGAAGAGAAACGAAAAAAAGTAACATCATTAGCTAAATTATGTTTTAAAAGGCGATAACAATTTTTCAAGTTAGAAATAGCAATCCGTTCTAATTTTCGGATTGCATCGTCCTTATTATTGATTTGTTCAAATTGTTTTACAGTCATCGTTTGAGATGGCGAAGCATTCTTTAAATGAACACTCATTGCTACATAACCGAACCTTACAATCATAATATCGCCTCATTTCTTTAAATTCAAATTTTTCAGTGGGTGTACTATAGCTAATTTTTTAATTTGTTGTAATGAGACACTTTTATTGTCTTGTCCCAAAACAGTATATGAACCATTTTCAATTTGTATTTTTAAAGGGTGCACTATGATGATATCTTCGTTTTTATCTTTTACTTCAATTGGAATTTTTAAAATAATCGCTTGTTTAATAATACGTTGCAATGCCTTCTCTTCATAGGCAGTTAAGCTAAACCACTGTTTCGGTAGTTTCTCAACCTCAGGAAACACGTCCCCAAAATCCGGAAATGAATTATTGACCGTAATAGGAGATGGTGGTTGTAATTCGTGTTCCTTATTATCTGCCATAACGACAGTTACTGAACATTTTTGTAATAGTTGCTCAAACTTTGCTTCGAACTCTTTTTCAATCGTTATTCCTGAATCGCTTTTAGCCCACCAGTGCTGCCAATGTTGTTCAATATATTTCACATGTAACTTTTCAGAAACTTCATAAAAAGTAAGTTTTGTTTTCTTTTTGATTGGACGTCCATGTTCAAGCCACTTTTTTACCGTTTCTTCGAAGGCAGACACTTCAACTTTTGCAATAAATTTCTCTAAGTGATCGAACAATTTTTGCACGTCCCGATTCATCGTTAAAGCGTTCAATATAGTTTCACGCTTAAACGAAATGTGAACCATCGCTTCCCATTGGACAATCTCTCCCCAACATCGAAATATCCACAGTGCTTCATTATCGACGTAAGCAGGAATAAGAAATTCACATTTTCCAACGACCATTCCTTGTTTTTGATCTTGCTTATAATAATCATCTTCTTCATTCTGGACAACGATTACTCCCTCTGTCGATTTTGTAATTATATTTAATAACGTTAATTGCTCAATGAACTCATTTACGTTAGCAATACTTTCTTGACCATACTGAGTAACAAAGTTTTGAATTTCTTCTATGGTAATACTACCTTTTCTGAAGCAATTAACAATATAAAAAACGATATAAAAATCTTTTAAGTAATGAGTTGCTATAAACAATGTCAATGATTGTTGAATGTCTTTGTTTTTTCTTTTAAAAAATTGATCACAGTTTTCATCTAAAACAATATAACCGCCATTTGTTTTCTTTAGCAAACGTTCGTGTACAAGGTAATTTATTAGTAATTCACCATCAATTGAAGTTAATGAAATACGGTCAGTAAAACTATCAAGTTGTGAGGCTTTTTTTATTTTTTCTTCTTTTATAAATAAAAGTACCTCAATTAGTATATGTAAGTATTGCTTTGTAGAAACGACGTCTTGATCAATCAATGTGTTTTCATCTTTAGTAACTGTAAGCTCAATATAGCTTTGTACAACCTCGATTGGTATTACATACCTTTGATGTTGGTTACGTGTTTCCACCTCAAACAATAAACCTTTTTGCCTTAACAAAAGAAGAGCAAGCTTCTCTTCGCTAGAAGCTAGCTGCTCTTCTTTTCCACCATTTTCATGACAAATACTGTATTTTCTTATAAATGTGATGAAATATTTTTTTTCAACATTAGTTAACGTCTTAAGCAACTTCTCGCGAAACTGCGGGCTTTCTAAGCGTTCTTCTAAGGTAGCGAACGTCTCTGTAGGTAGTAGTTCATCTTGCTTTTCTTTTATTTTCTTTTTCACTTCATCATTTAGCTCTTTTAAACATTGGGTAATTTTTACGATAACCACTCTTCCACCTCATAAGTATATCCTTGCTCTAACATAAAAAGTTGACGCCGTTCGGAACATTGCTCTTCTTTCGTATTTCTAGTGACAATTGAATAAAAATAAGCTTCATTATTGTTTTTCTTCGGTCGCAAAACTCTCCCTACACGTTGGGCCTCTTCTTGTCTCGATCCAAAAGCACCAGAGATTTGGATCGCTACCTCTGCATCTGGGAGATCTACAGCAAAATTAGCGACTTTACTAACGACAAGAACGGAAATTTCCCCATTTCTAAACTGGTCATAAAGTATTTCCCTGTCTTTTTGTGATGTTTTCCCAGTGACCATCGACAAGTTAAGTTCCTTGGCGACTTCACCGAGCTGATCTATATATTGTCCAATAATTAGTGTAGGCTGATT
>SKOL01000488.1 GCA_007120055.1 Anaerobacillus sp. | reverse complement strand
GCCAAACTTAATGGCATTAGCTGAAACCGTAACGAAGTTTCAGGCCATTTGTTTATCATGTGGGTCACCTGCAAGTCGAACGCAACGCTTAATTGACGGAAGACCTGCGAATTTCGATGATCCGATCATTTTAGTTGGTGCTTCTGAGTCGTACGAACCGAGATGTAGACATTGCCACGAAGTACCAGGAAAACAAAACATCTTAGAGAAAAACTTTGCTGAAAAGGTATAGTTTTTAACCAATTTTAGCCTTAGCTCCCGATTATTTCCTCACTAATTGCGGTGAATTGCTCAATTCATAATGAAATTGTTTTATATGAACTGGGTACGCTATTGGTAGGAGGTGTTCTCATGAAGAAGCTGTTTTTTAGTATCGCTATAATTTTCATGATTAGTGCATGTGCACCAATTGAGGCCGATCGAGGACAAGAAGCGGGAGTTGTAGAAGGAAATCAAGTTGCCTACGGGCTGTTAGGTCCTGGACCGATTAACTACGGTGTAATTAGAGACGACGTAACAGAATACGAATATGATGGTCATATTAACCAATCCCCTAGTTTCCGTACGTTAGATAGCCACCGTCAAGATTTAGGTGACGATGAAGATATGATTCGTTCAATTTTAATCGATGAACCAGGCGTCCATCCAGGGATGATTTTCATTGTCGGTAAAGATGTGTGGGTGAATGCGACTATCGATGCCGCAAACGATCGAGAGCGAGATCAAAGAAGAGCGCAAGTACAACGAATTCTTGACCGAGCGATGCAACGCTACGACATACATTTACGCATCAACAATCCATAAAGTGAACTCTATAAATGAGTTCACTTTTTTTGGTGTCTTTATCGGTGTCTGACACCGCCCGTGGACATTTGACTTATTTGTCCACCTGACGCGGACACGTTATTCTTCGATAATATTGCATACCATTATTGATAAAGGGAATAATGATTGCTACTATTGCAATACATAAAAGTAAAAAATTATTATTCCATCTTAATTTATGTCACCCTCTTAAAATTATAAAAGACGGTGATTTCCTTCACTTCGCTATTTATTTCTTGACGAAATAAGAAGGATCGTTCAGAAAATCACCGTCTTTTATATAAATTTAAAACCGAAAATCAATTGTAAATTCCAAATTACAATGAACAATCACTTTGACTATACACCGAGGTTATACTATAATTATAATGTTATGCCATAAAAAGAGGTGAATGAACGTGTTTGATCGATTACAGTCATTAGAAGATCGTTATGAAAGATTGAATGAGTTACTTAGCGATCCTGACGTTATTAATGATTCAAAAAAACTTCGTGAATTTTCGAAGGAACAAGCAGATTTAACAGATACAGTTCAAGCGTACAAACAATATAAAGAGGTCGTTACTCAACATAAAGATGCAAAGTCTATGCTTGAAGAAAAGCTAGATGACGAAATGTATGAAATGGTCAAAATGGAGCTATCAGAGCTTGAGGAGCAAAAAGAAGAGCTTGAGAGTAGACTGAAAATCCTCCTTCTTCCGAAAGATCCTAACGATGATAAAAATGTTATTGTTGAAATTCGTGGTGCAGCAGGTGGTGATGAGGCTGCTTTATTTGCTGGTGATCTTTATCGTATGTACTCTCGTTACGCAGAAATGCGAGGTTGGAAAACAGAAGTCATTGAAGCAAACGCGACGGAGATAGGTGGTTTTAAAGAAATTATCTTTATGATCAACGGTACTGGTGCTTATTCAAAACTGAAGTACGAAAATGGTGCTCATCGTGTTCAACGTGTTCCAACAACAGAATCAGGTGGGAGAATTCATACATCGACAGCGACAGTAGCTGTTTTACCAGAAGCTGAAGAAGTGGAATTAGATATTCATGAAAAAGATATTCGTGTTGATACGTTCTGTTCAAGTGGAGCTGGCGGGCAAAGTGTTAATACAACAGCATCTGCAGTACGTGTCGTGCATCTTCCGACAAACACAGTTGTAACGTGTCAAGATGAAAAGTCTCAACATAAAAACAAAGATAAAGCGATGAAGGTTTTAAAGGCTCGTATTTATGATAATATGCAGCGAGAACAACAAGCAGAATATGCGGAAACGAGAAAATCCGCGGTCGGTACTGGAGATCGTTCTGAACGTATTCGAACGTATAACTTCCCTCAAAGTCGTGTGACAGACCACCGTATCGGTTTAACTTTACAAAAGCTTGATCAAATCCTTCAAGGGAAACTAGATGAGATCATCGATACGTTAGTTGTCGAAGAACAAGCGAAATTAATGGAACAGGCGGAAGAATAATAATGAAACAGCCACCGATGAAAATTTACGAAGCCCTCCGTTGGGCTTCTTCTTTTTTAGAAGAACACGGTTTAGAAACGCCGATTGCAGAAATATTAATGAAGCATTTTCTAGAGGTCGACCGAACAAAACTATTTCAAAAATTCCAGGATGAACTTCCGCAGCCGGTCGAACGCAAATTTAAAGAAGCATTAGCCGAGGTCGTCAAAGGAGTTCCTGTTCAACATATAACAGGAGTCGAGCACTTTTACGGGCGCGAATTTTCCGTCAATCACCACGTCCTCATTCCTCGTCCAGAAACAGAAGAGTTAGTCGTCGGCCTTTTAAAAAGAATTGAACAAACTTTTCCGGGTCAAAACAACATCTCTGTCGTTGATGTAGGCACGGGCAGTGGTGCCATCGCAATCACATTAGCGTTAGAAAATGAAAAATTAGACGTTACAACGGTCGATATCTCAACTGACGCGATTGAAGTAGCGAAAACGAATGCGGCCCAATTAGG
>SKOL01000278.1 GCA_007120055.1 Anaerobacillus sp. | reverse complement strand
ATGGTGGAGAGTTAATGGAGGACTAAAGGAAAAAATATTTAATGATGGAAGTTTTATTTTTGGCCCGTTTATGGTCGGAACTTTGTGGATTTTTCACTTCACGTTCGGGAATTTCTTACGATATATGATCGTCAATTTAGTGTTTGATAGCTTGTTCGCTTACCCTCTAAATTATTTGTTCGAAAGGTTAAGGTTGTATCGCTTAGTTAACTTTAAACCTAAACAAATTTTCGGAACATTTATTGGTTATGCACTAATTATTTATGGGTTTCAATCAATGCTGCAACGATATAAGTGAATAGTGGTAGCTTTGATAATAATTCCAGAGGAAGTTCGCGAGGGTGCGATTTCAATCGAAGAAGATCTTCTTTTCGGTGATTTTGATGATCTTGACATTGACGACCTTGATCCTTAAATAGTTTAAAGGTTATAGTACATAGCTCAAAGCGTAGCGTAAATGGAAACTTATTATCAGGTGGAGTAGAGACTCCATCTGATTGCTTGATGTTTTAGCTTGCTGAAATGAGTTTGCTTAGACTTCTACTTTGACGAAGCAATCGATGAATAAAAAGTGATATCTTCATAGATTTTAAGGAGCACAAGAAGGCGTAGATGTTTTCTTGTGTCTTTTTATATCCCAAACTTTCCCCCTTCTTGAAACTTTTATTTTCTTTTAGCGTATATATATGTAGAAAGGTTGGTGTAATGTATGAAAAACTACATATTGTTTTTGATAATGATTATGGCTATTTTCTTTATTCCTACACATGTCGCCGCCGTCGATTTTACAATTACAGATGTAAAAATTGACGCCTTTTTACAGGATGATGGGGATGTACACGTTCATGAAACGCATACGTATGCGTTTAAAGGTGAGTTTGGTGGAATTATACGGGTGTTGATACCGAAAGAAAGAACGGAAATCGTTGAACTTGAAGCCTTCGAGGGTGACAAGCGATTACAGATTGAAACAGACGGATTTGAGCACCGCATTCACCGCGCTGGAAATGATGAGACGATTACTGTAGATATTTTTTATACGATTAAAAACGGTGTTGACGTCTATGCTGATGTAGCTGAGTTTTTCTGGGCATTTTTTGATAAAAGTAATGAATCGACGTATGAAAATATAACGATCAATGTTTTTCCACCTAAAATGACGTCAGATGTCATAGCTTTTGGTTATTATGAAGCTTTTGAAAAAGAAAACATCCAAAGCGATGGGTCGGTCACATACAACTTAGGCTTAGTTCGTAAAAATCGAAACGGTGACATACGTGTAGCCTATGAAACCGCACTTTTTCCGCAAGCTACAGTTACCTCTAATCGAGAAATGCGAGAGGAAATTTTAGCAGAAAACGAAAAGTTAATAAATGCAGCTATTGTCCGAGCGGAGCGAAAAAAATTGTTAAGTATGATTGGAAACGTGTTGTTACCAACGATGATTTTTATATTCTTATTTTTAGTTGGAAGAAAGATTTCAAGGGCGAAACGTAGAAAAGAAGAAATTAAACGTGATGTCGATACTGCTAATCAAATGATTCCGAAGCAATTGCTATCTTTACCGACGACGATATTCTTCACGAATCATCATCAGCTTTCAGCTCAGTCGATGGCTGCAGCTTTGCTAGATTTAGTTCGTAAAGGATATGTCCGAAATGATGAAGAAAAACGTTTTTATTTATTACATCGTAATGGCTTACTCGAGCATGAAGCCATTTTAGTGGAATGGTTATTTGATGAAATCGGTGAAAATGGAGAGTTTAGTTTTGAGGATTTAGCTCGTTATACAAGTAATGAAGAGAATCATGAAACGTATCAGTCGTATCAAGCTAAGTGGGAAAAAGCCGTTAAAGCAGAAATGGATGAGGCAAACCTTTATGCAAAAGTTGATAAATTTCGACTAGTTACTGGACTGAGTTGTACGATTATTTTAACGCCATTTTTAATTTTATTTCCAATTTTTGATTTAATCTTCGCATTTATAGTTTCACTAGCATTGGTCCCTGCGTTTGTAGTCATAACGCTTATTTCCGAAAGAACGTTAGAAGGTGAGAAAATTACGTATGAGTGGCGCGCGTTTAGAGAAAATTATAAAAATATAGCCACTGATGCTTGGCAATCTTTGACTGAAGATGATAAAATGCGTGCCTTTATTTACGGGCTAGGTATGAATGAAAAGAACATTCAAAAGAAAAATGAATCATTGATCAATGCTTTTAAAGTTACTAGCAAATCGCAGGAGTATAAACCTTCAACTGTATATTCCATCGATCCTACGTGGCTTGTGATTGCTGCGGTGGCTGCATCGAACTTTGAATCGGCGAATACTAGTGCTAGTTCGAGTAGCAGTGATTCCTCTAGTACTCCTGGAATTGGGGGAGGACCTAGTGGGGCAGGCGGTGGTTCAGGAGGTTTTTAAAAGGTTTGTCTTGAAGGTGCGGGCAAAGTTTTTGAATATAGCTGGGATGAGAAACTGTAGAGGGTTCGCCTTTCTACAGTTTTTTAATTTCTAGTTTTTAAAAGTTTGCAGTTGAACGAAAGTCGCAATTTGATAGTGGTAATTTTAATAAAAGTTTAAAGAGTGAATTTCATAATTACCAAAAATGAGCCACATCAAGCAATATATAGTTTGCAAATGGTTTTGACGCAACTATATATTGATCTTAGTGGTGAGAATAATGAATTATGAAATTTATTTAAAATATGATATATTTAATTTTAATAATGGGAAATCGTCCCAATAAACAAGAAGGAGTGTTTCTTTTGGCAACGATCGAAGACTTTTTAAAACTT
>SKOL01000169.1 GCA_007120055.1 Anaerobacillus sp. | reverse complement strand
TCCTTTATGTTCCAATTGGTTTCTGATAAAGCAGATTGAATGAGCCGAATTTCTGTCTTTTCCATCGTCTCTTTAAGAGGTTGTATTTTGTTTGAAGTCTTCGTGTTGACTCTCTTTAAAAAATAATCAGGCAAATGATTATATGTGATTGTATCGCTATCAACCATGTTCATAGCTGCTTCAATAATATGTTCCAACTCTCTAACATTCCCTGGCCAATGGTACGAATGAAAAAGTTCACTGACATCATCATTAATGGTAGTTACAAGTTTTTGGAACTTATAGTTATATTTTTTTATAAAATGGGAGGTTAAAAGTGCAATGTCTTCCTTTCGGTCTCTTAAAGGAGGTAGGTGGAAAGAGACGACGTTTATTCGATAATAGAGATCTTCACGAAGACCTTCTTCTTTCACACAATGTAGTGGATCTTCATTCATAGCAACGATAACCCGTGTATTAACAGAATATCCATTCGTATTACCGACACGGCGAATAACGCCATCTTCAAGGGCTCTTAATAGTTTTGCTTGCAAGTCTAAAGGCATCGAGTTTATTTCGTCTAAAAATAAAGTACCACCATGCGCTAATTCGAATAAGCCTGCACGGTCAACAGCTCCAGTGAAGCTACCTTTTGTAGTTCCGAACAATATTCCTTCTAATAGAGAAGAGGGGATCGCCGCACAGTTTTGCGCGATAAAAGGTTCCTCACGTCTAGGTGAACTGTTATGGATGGCTTGAACAAACAATTCTTTTCCTGTTCCTGTTTCACCACAAACTAAGATGGGAGATGGAGTTGCCGCAACTTTTAATGCCGCTTCTTTTAATTGTTCCATATGTTTATTTACTGTGATGATATCAGTAAGTTGAAATTTGGCGTTTTCGTTATGTAATTGCAATTTTTGTTTTTTGTTCGTATGAATTCTTGCTTCTAAATCTAAGAGTTTTTCTGACAATTTTTTTACTTTTGTTAGATTCCTCGCAATTTCCACAGCACCGATAATCTTTTCGTTTGAAAAAATAGGAATCGTTGTGTTTACAGTATCGACAACTTCACCGCGTAAATTTTGATACGTTTGGTGCTGGTTATAAATCGGTTTTTTAATACTTATCACTTTTAATAGTGTGCTTGTTTCTTCGCATAATGATGGAAAAACCTCTAGTAAATGTTTTCCGACAACTTCACCCATCGCAAGCCCGTCGTGACTGGCCGCAACTTTATTGTAATAAATGGTGACGCCGTTCTCATCAACAACATGAATGGCCTCATCGATACTATCTAAAATCGCTTCGAGCATTCCTGTTGTTTCAGAACGATTGTAAATCATCAAATATTTGCCCCCTTTATTAGAATAGAAATCTATTAAACATTAAAATCTATTTATAATTAGCTTATTTAATGAATTTCTTAATTCGATTTTATCGCCATTAAGTATCTATATGTAGTTGTGTTAAGGCGCTCGTAACAAACAACATATAGTTTGAGTTCGAACCGATTGAGTATATGAAATTCGGTCAATTAGCATATTCACCCGTACATTATAACTTTATCATAACATGGGCGGTTGGACTATGAATTGTTGTGTTGGTGGGAGGGGAGTGTGCGCAGTAGAACGTGGGATGATGCAACGGAATTACATCATCTGTAAAATACATATATAACAGCGTATGATGCGCGCGAATTACAGTATTTGTAAATCACACCGGTCAAAACCAGTGATAAACGAGCGTGAATTCCAGTATCTGTTAAACACACTCGTCAAATCCACTGTATGGTGTAGGGTGACGCCAAATGATTACACTTCTCAGCTCAATACACGAGAGAAGAGTAATCCAAACGGCTGAATAATTTCTCTTCTCGACTCAAATCAAAAGGAGAGTAATCCAAACGGCTGAATAATTTCTCTTCTCGACTTAAATCAAAAGAAGAGTAATCCAAACGGCTGAATAATTTCTCTTCTCAACTTAAATCAACAGATGAGTAATCAAAAGCTACAAAGTGGGCATTCTGTTCTCTCTTTTACTGCGCATAATCTCCATAACACGCAACACCCCTATGTAGCGCACTCTCCGTAAAATATGAAACGACCGGTAAAGTCTTTTAACATTTTTAGCGAATAATTGTTTTGTTGGCTATTCCTTTGCTTTTCATCTTTTGTAGTTCATCGTCTGTAATATCACGAAAAGTGCGAAATGTATATCCGTTTTTTTTATAAAACTCAATAACGTCAGGTAAAATTTTAGCAGTCGCCTTATTAGGGGCGACATCATGAAATAACGTTACGACAAGATCTTTGTTTCTTGACCCTTTTTTTATTTGCTCTAACATTTTTTTTGGTTCATTAGCGATCGGGCTAGCATCTCCGGAGGATACGTTCCAATCAATATATTGGTATCCCATATCTCGAACATCGGCAGTTAAGTTAGGCATAAACTGTTTTCCTCCATATTGAAATGAACTATGATTGGAAGAGCCCCCTGGAAAGCGGAAAAATGGCGGTGCTTCAAATCCTAATATGGATTTATAAACATCTTCAGCTTTATAAAAGTCTTTATAAAACGTATCAAAAGTGGTATATATAGCATAGTCATGCGAATATGAATGTGGTAGTACCATATGTCCATTTTCGTACGTATTGTTGACGATTTCAGGATACTGTTCCATTCGTTTGCCGATCGTAAAAAAGGTAGCTTTGACTTCATGGTCTGCTAAAATGTCTAATATTTCGTTCGTTAGCGTTGCTGGTCCGTCATCAAAGGTGAGGAATACTTTTTTATCGTTTTCATCTTTTGGATGTTTGGCTTGAATATCATCTTTCAATTCCTTTAATTGTGTGTTTAAACTGTTTATCTTTTCTTGTAACTGTTCTATTTCTATTTCTTGCTTGTCAATCGTTTGTTCCTTTTCATTGATGATCTTTAATTGTTCTTCTATTTTACTCGTATCTTCACGTTCATTTTGTTCTAACTGTTGCTCATTTTCTTTAAGTTCTTTATTAAGTTCTTCATATTGTTTTTCTACAATTTGAAGTTGGTTTTCTGTAGATTTGAGTTTTTCTTTCCTGTATTGAAGTTCGCTCGAGCTTTGCGTTAAACCGATCAAATAAGCTAAAAAAGTAAACACGATAATACATAAAATGATGATCCCATACAACCATTTATTTTTCATAACATAGCTCCTTTCCCCGCTGCTTTTTAATATTTTGTGTGCTATGTTAGTAGGCGCTTTTCAGGGCTTCCCAATGCTTCTTCGTAGCTTTGCGACGAGTAACCGCAGGAGCACGATTCGGAAGCAAAAAAACGACTTTTGTCAAAGGCCTTTCAGTGTCTTTAGCTCGTGTCCAAGGCTTGCTTTTTTCTTATGACCTTCTTTATTTTAGACGTTTTTTGTTAATTAATGTTACAAAACTATTGGTTTTATTTGGAGGTGAATGGATTGGATTGGCCGATTATTATAATTGTAATCTTAGCGATTTTCTTATTTATAAAAGTAATTAGTAAATTAGTTAGAATTCTTATTGGTGTAGGAATACTTGCAGCTATCGTTTATTTTTTTCTGTCATTAGATTTAGCAATGATTATGTTTTTATAAGAAGGGGAAATGTAAAAAAGATGAACAATTAACGAAAAAATGGAGGGGTAGTTTTGTCTTATCGAATTGAAAAGGATACCCTAGGAGAAATTCAAGTTCCATCAGACCGTTGGTGGGGCGCTCAAACGGAAAGAAGTCGCCAAAACTTTAAAATTGGAACTGAAAAAATGCCAATCGAAATGATTGATGCTTTTTTAATATTAAAAAAAGCTGCAGCAGTTGCCAATCAAAGGTTAGGGAACTTGGAAAATGAAAAAGCTGAAGCAATTGTTATGGCCATTGATGAGTTAAGAAGTAGTGCAAACTTTGAACATTTCCCTCTCGTCGTTTGGCAAACAGGTAGTGGTACACAATCGAATATGAATGTAAATGAAGTTGTTGCTTATAAAGCAAATGAAATTTTGAAAAAAAAGAATTCAACAGTTACAATTCATCCGAATGATGATGTGAACCGATCGCAAAGTTCAAACGATACATTTCCGACAGCGATGCACATTGCTGCACTAATTAAAGTCGAAGACGAATTACTACCGAGTGTGCAAAGTTTCAAAAGAACATTGGCAAAAAAGAGTGAGGAATTTGCAGAAATTATTAAAATAGGGCGTACCCATCTTCAAGATGCAACACCATTAACTTTAGGTCAAGAAATTAGTGGCTGGCACCGGATGGTTGAAAAGTGCGAAGCGATGATTAAAGAGGGATTACAACATATAAAAGAATTAGCTATCGGTGGAACTGCAGTTGGGACAGGCATTAATGCTCACCCTAATTTTGGTCAATATGTCGCTGAAGAAATAAATCGTTCAACAAATAAGTCGTTTATGACAGCTAAGAATAAATTCCATGCCTTAACAAGTCATGATGAGTTAGTTTTTTTACACGGATCCTTAAAAGCGTTAGCCGCCGATGTAATGAAAATTGCTAACGACATTCGCTGGCTTGCTAGTGGTCCACGTTGTGGGATTGGTGAAATTTCGATACCAGCTAACGAACCTGGAAGCTCAATAATGCCAGGAAAAGTTAACCCTACACAAAGTGAAGCGTTAACGATGGTCGCTTCACAAGTAATAGGCAACGATGCGACGATCGGGTTTGCTGCAAGCCAAGGCAATTTTGAACTAAATGTTTTTAAGCCGGTGATTATATATAATTTCCTTCAATCAGCAACACTACTTGCTGACGCTATTCGTTCATTCGATGAAAACTGTGCGATCGGGATTGCAGCAAATCTGGATGAGATCGACAATCATTTGAAAAATTCATTAATGCTTGTTACTGCGCTTAATCCACATATCGGTTACGATAAAGCGGCATCAATTGCTAAAAAAGCTCATCAAGAGGGATTAACCTTAAAAGAGGCAGCTATAAAAAGTGGCCACTTAACCGAAGTGCAATATGATGAGATAGTTGATCCGAAAAAAATGGTGACTCCCGATTGAAGTTCCATAAAAGAGTCACATCAAACAATATATAGTTGCAAAGTGTTTTGGTGCAACTATATATGTCTTAGTGACGAAAATAATGAATTATGAAATTCATTACCCAGAAAGAGAGTAAATAAAAAATAACATATCTCTTGGAAAAAAATAGCTAGTATTAACTTCGCTGCTATCGTAAATGTCTTGAACAGAAAGTAATCGAAGAAAAGAGGGATGGGGCAGTCCTAAAAGAAAGTGCAGACACCGTTAGGCATCAAATATAGACGAACATATAAATTTATACGTCTATATTAGAAAGCTCTACATGGTGTCAGACACTTATAGGACAACTCCATCTTTTTTTGAGGTGGCTTAAGAAGCGAGTTATAAATGATAAGCGATGAAAAAATCAGAAAATACGAAATGTCATAATTGTTAGCAATGCGAAATAATTGTACAATAAACTAGATAACGAAAAATGGAGGGAGAATAAAGATGTCTTTACAGCAATTTTTAGAAGAACAAAACAAAAACTTAGCAAAACTTTATACAGAATACTCAGAAGCGAGCTGGAAAACAGCGACCACTGGAGATCCTGAGTGGCAAAAGCTTACCGTTGAGCGTGGTGTTGCAATAAAATCTTACTACAGTAATAAAGAATTATTTCAGAAGGTAAAACAGTATTTGCAAGAAATCGAGATTGATCCATTACATAAAAGGCAGTTACAATCCCTATACTCAAACCTTGTAGAAAACCAACTTCCTGAAGAAGTTTTACGAAAAATGGTAGAAACTTCAACGGAACTTAGCAGTACCTTTAACTTATTTCGAGCTACATTAGATGGAAATAAAGTTTCTGAAAATGAAATTCGTCAAATTTTAATCAATAGTAATGATTTAGATGAAAGGAAAAAAGCTTGGGAAGCAAGTAAGCAAATAGGAAATGAAGTCGCCGAAAAAGTGATTTCATTAGTGAAAATGCGTAATGAAGCTGCTAAAAACTTAGGTTTTAAAAACCATCATGAAATGGCGTTTCAATTAAAAGAGTTAGATCGTGACGAAATTCTTTCGATGTTTCAAACATTAAAGGAGCAATCAGATGATGCTTTTGCTAAAGTGAAAGGTGAATTAGATGAAGAGTTAGCAGAAAGGTTTGGAATTACGGTTTCAGAATTACGCCCATGGCATTATGCCGATCCTTTTTTCCAAGAGGCGCCTCCGGCCAAAGATTTAAATTTAGACCAATATTATGAAGGCAAAGATATTGAGCAAATCACTGTCGATACGTTTACAGCGATGGGACTTGACATAACAGATTTATTGGAGAAAAGTGATTTATACCCACGTGACAAGAAAAATCAGCATGCGTTTATGTCTAACATCAATCGTGACGGTGATATTCGCGTGCTTTGTAATATTAATCAATCGGATTATTGGATGGCGACAATGTTACATGAATTTGGTCATGCTGTTTATGATAAGTACGTTGATCAAAACTTACCGTTTATGTTGAGAGGTTACGCTCACATTTTAAGTACTGAAGCTATTGCGATGTTTTACGGAAGAATGTCAAAAAATCCAAACTGGCTTGAGCAGTTCGCAGGCGTTCCTAAAAATGAAGCAGAAGAAATTACTCCAAAACTAAAAAAAGCCTTGCAAAGACAAATGCTAATAGCAGGTCGTTGGATTATGACGTTCGTATTTTTCGAAAGGGAACTCTATGAAAACCCAGATCAAGATTTAAATGCACTTTGGTGGAAAATAGTGAAGGAAGTACAGTTTGTAAATCCACCTGAAGGTAGAAATGAACCTGATTGGGCGGCGAAAATTCATTTTACAATTGCACCTGTTTATTACCAAAATTATTTACTAGGAGAATTAACAGCATCACAACTTCATCATTATATTGAGGAGAATGTATCGAAAGACTTCTTCACTCATGAAGTAGGTACATTTTTAAAGGAGCAATATTTTATCCACGGTGGTCGTTATCATTGGAATGAAAAGATCGAAAAAGTAACTGGCGAGAAATTAGATCCACGATTTTTTGTTAAGCAGTTTATGTAAAAAGTTTTAGGGGGAGTACTACAGTGAAAATTATTGACACACATTGCGATGCATTATTAAAGCTATGGGAAAATAAAGAACGATCTTTTACAAATAGTCCAGAAGTGGATACCAATGTAGAAAGACTGCAACAAGGGAATGTTAAAGGGCAACTTTTTGCAATTTTTATCGAACCAGAGACACCTTCAGATGAAAAATACACACTAGCATTAGAACAAATTGATATTTTTCACCGTGAAGTTGTAGGTAAGCACGGGCAAATTAAAAAAATTGAAAACTGGTCTGATTTTAAAACGTTGCAAGACGGAGAAATTGGAGCCGTTTTAACGTTAGAAGGTGCAGATGCCTTCGGAAACGATATTAATAAGTTAAAACACCTTTACGATTTAGGCGTGAAATCGCTCGGTTTAACATGGAACAATGCCAACTTAGTAGCTGATGGTGTTGGCGAAAGCCGTGGTGCTGGTTTATCGGACTTCGGGAAAGAAGTAGTTCAGCTAAATAATGCTCATCAAGTACTCACAGACGTTTCACATCTAAGTATAAAAGGGTTTTGGGATGTGATGGAACTATCAAAATACCCGATCGCTACTCATTCAAACTCAATTACATTGTGTAACCATCGTCGGAATTTAAACGATGATCAAGCAAAAGCAATGTTTGCCAATAACGGCCTAATTGGTATTGTTTTTACCCCACCATTTATTAGTGAAACGGGGAAAGCAACAATAACAGATGTGATTCGTCACATCGAGCACTTTTGTTCACTAGGGGGCGAAAAACATATTTGTCTAGGCTCTGATTTTGACGGCATCACTAAATATGTGAAAGGGTTGGAAAACTCTTCTAAATATCCAAAATTAGTTGAGGAATTATTAAAGCATTACACAGAAGAACAAGTAGCGGGCTTTTGCTATCAAAACTTCATGAACTTTATTCCGAAAGATTAATGTAAATTAAAAAAATACTTAAATAAGAAGAAAGTTTCGTTCCTGTAATTCCTTACACAAAACTATTTATATAATTAAAAAGGGCTGTTCCATGAGTGTTAGACACATTGTTTTGGAACAGCCTCTTTTTGTATGCTTAAAAATTTCGGCTCTCTTTTAGATATGCTATAATATTTATGGAATTGTATCGAGATTTAGGTGGTGGTTAACGTTGACGTTACCGTTTGAAAGTTGGTTTAAAGTAATTGAGAGTCGACGTTCGAGAAGAACTTTTATTTCAAAACCAATTGAAGATGAAGTTATTGAATCATTGAAAAAAGTAATAAGTCAATTAAATAAACTACATAAAGATGTTAGCTTGAAATTAGTAGACAGTGCTCCCGATCAAATTTTGAAAGATGTAGTAGGTCCTTACGGGAAAATTACCGGAGCACCTACTTATATTGCTGTAGTTGTACAAAATAACGATCCGTTCAGTATGGAAAAAGGCGGATATGTTGGACAAGCTTTTGCTTTAGAAGTTACTGTACAAGGCTTGGCAAGTTGTTGGGTAGGGGGAGTTTTTAATGAAAAGAGCTCTAAAGAAGTAAAACTTAAAAAGAATGAGAAGATAATTTCAGTTCTGCCGATCGGCTATGCTAGAAAAAACTATAGTTTTACAGAAAAAATGATGAGTCGAGTAGGTGACTACCAACAACGAAAGCCTCTTTCCGAGTTAGTTGAAGGTATCGAAACAGATACGTGGCCTATATGGATTGAATCCGCTCTTCAAGCAGCTAGGCTTGCTCCATCCGCTTATAATCGTCAACCTGTGCGTTTCGTTATCGGAGAGGATTATTCTATTACTGTAAAGTTAGACAAACCAGACGATGAAACAAATGTACCGAAAGAAATCGATCGCGGTATAGCGATGCTTCATATGGATCTCGCATTAAAGCACCACAACATCAATGGAGAATGGCACTATTGCGAAAGCAAAAAAGAAGTCATTTTAAAAAAAGTTGAGGAGCAGTAGTTATGAATAATAAAGTTGCACGAGTTTTATTTGTTATCGGTGTGTTAACGATTATTTTCGGTGGTGGCGTTGGCATCTTTTTAATGTTCTCAGACATCACAGGGTTATTGTTTTTTATTAGTGCAGTTGTCAGTGGCGTTTTCGTTATCGGCTTTTCAGAAATCATTAAGCTTTTAGATGAAATTAATAAAAAGATAAAGAGTTAGTTGGTTTGTTGGTTAGGGAAGCGCATGATATTTACATACAATACAATAGGGAGAGGTAGGTACTGTCATGATGATTTTGCCTGAAAAGGAGGGTGATTTTCTGAAGGAGTCTCTAAAATTCGATAGAAGTTTAAAGCGAAGAGAAGGAAATTATCCGCCTTTTTCGTCTTAGACGGTGACGTTGCATCGCCATGGGGGTTTGTATGGAAAAAGAAAACTCTGATCGATGTTTTTTATATAATCCACCGTTACAGGAAATAATGAAAAAGTATTTAACTGAGTGAATTTCAAACAAAAATTATCGATGACAAAAACAGAGTTTATGAATGTAAATGGAGGAGCAAATGAGCGAGTTCGTTAAACCAAAGGTTGTAGTAAGTAAATGTTTAGAATTTCAAGAGTGTCGTTACGATGGTGAAATCATTCGAGATCAAACCGTTCGTAATTTAATGCCTTACGTACAGTTTATTCCTGTATGTCCAGAGGTGGAAATAGGATTAGGAACGCCACGCGATGTAATTCGCGTAGTTGATGATCACGGCTTAGATACTCTCGTCCAGCCAGCAAATAATCTAGACTTTACTCATAAAATGAACCAATTTTCTGACCAGTTTTTAAGTGAAGTTGGTGATATTGACGGTTTTATTTTAAAAAACCGCTCACCGAGTTGTGGTATTAATGATGTGAAAGTATATAGTGGTATAGAAAAGTCCCCGGTTGTGCGCACTAGTAGTGGATTATTCGGCAAAAAAGTACTTGAAGAGTTTTCACATTTAGCCATTGAGGATGAAGGAAGATTAAAAAATTTTATGATACGTGAACATTTTTTTACGAAACTATTTGCGATCGCCCAGTTTAAAAAGTTAAAAAGCGAGGGTCTGTTAGCCGACCTCGTAGAGTTTCATGCTCGAAATAAATATTTATTCATGGCTTATCAGCCAGCGATTTTAAAAAAACTTGGAAATGTTGTTGGCAATCACGATAAAAAACCTTTACAAGAAATTTTCAATACATATGAAAAGTATTTATATGACTTATTTGCTAAATTACCGAAATACACATCAAATATTAGTGTTAGTCAGCATTTATTCGGTTATTTTTCCAAAGATTTATCAGCAAATGAAAAGCAATTTTTTATCCAAATGATTGATAAATATCAAAAAAAGAAAGTACCACTAAGTAGCGTAACTAGCCTACTTAAATCGTGGGCGATTCGCTTTGACAATCCTTATTTATTAAAACAATCGTATTTCGAGCCATATCCAGAAAAATTGATTGAAATTAGTGACTCTGGAAAAGGGAGAGATTATCGATAAGAAACGGGGGAAGATACTATGAAGTTTATTCATACAGCCGATTGGCATTTAGGTAAACTCGTTCACGGAATTCATATGACAGATGACCAAAAAAGTATGTTACAGCAGTT
>SKOL01000358.1 GCA_007120055.1 Anaerobacillus sp. | reverse complement strand
TTAGCTTCACCTCATCAGGTGTCGCTTTAAACATAATACTAATTAAAATTGAATTTATGCATACACTTTTCCCTGATCCTGTTGACCCTGCAATTAAACCGTGAGGCATTTTTTGAATATCTGTGACTACGGGATTTCCAGAAATATCAAGTCCCATCGCAACCGTCAGTGGAGAAGGATCTTTTTGGAATTCACCACTACGTAAAATCTCTCTAATAACAACAGGCTCACTCACGTCATTTGGCACCTCAATTCCTATCGCATTCCTTCCAGGAATCGGAGCTTCGATACGAATGTCTTTAGCAGCTAAACTTAATTTGATGTCATCTGTTAGTCCTGTTACTTTACTAACTTTCACTCCCGCTTCCGGCTGGATTTCAAAGCGAGTAACTGAAGGACCTTTCGTAACACCGACCACTTTGGCGTTAACATTAAAATTAGCAAGTGTCATCTCAAGGATTTCCTTTTTCTCATCTAACCACAATTGACTATCTTCTTGTTTTTTCTCTGGTATATTTAATAACTGTAACGTCGGAAAACGATAGTTTCTTTGCTCCTGATCTTGATTTTTTTTATGAGCAACACGGTCTTTTTGAAGCATGATCACATTAAATGGAACTACTGTTTTGCTCGATACTTGTCCTTTATCTTCATGAATTGTTTCTTCAGTTTCAGATTCCTCTTGAATTGCTGCTTTTTCCTGCTCAACTTCAATTTCGGGCTCAGTTGTTGCTAACTCTATTTCTATTTCTATTTCCGCTTCAGTTAACCCTTCTTCAACTTCAATTTCCTCATGAGTTGCAATAATCTCTTCATTTTTTATTTCTGCTTGAAATGTTTTAGCTACTTCAGTTTTTATTTCTTCTTGGACTGTTGCGGCAACTTCAGTTTTTATCTCTTCCGGCTCTGTTGAGACTACTTCAGTTTTTATCTCTTCCGGCTCTGTTAAAACTACTGCAGTTTCTAGCTCTTCTTGTGCTATTGAAACTACTGCAGTTTCAACCTCATTCTTTACTGCTGTAGCTACTTCCATTTTGTTTTGAAATGTTGACAATTCTTCTCGACCAAACGGTTGGACCTCGAGGCTATTTTCTTGTACAGGAACCTGTGTAATTTTTGTAGTAACGTCGTTTCGCTCTAAACTATTTGTTTTAGATGAAACATTTACGTCTTTATTTTTTTCATCACGATTAACCTTTAATGTTTGTTTCTTAAAAGCATGTACGGGGGATGGAATTTCTTGTGCTTTAAAATTAACACCTTGAAATTTTTTGCGTTCTTCATTTTTCCCAGTCACCACTTCTTTTTGTTCTAAATTCCTTTTAGGGTGAATATTAGTAACTGTTTTTTCTCGTTTTTTTTCTATTTTTCTTGTCGGATTTGAAACAGGAATCTCTTTATGTATAGATTTTTGGCGTACCAACTTGTTTCCCTCTTCATCGGAGATGATCGGAAAACGAAAATTTCCTTGCTTAGGATATTGATGAATCATCCGTGCCTCAGTATCGTTATCAGCTTTAATTCGACCATAATAAAGCTTTCTTTCTTGTCGTGTATGAATATGTTCACTTTCTTCTCCAAATAAAAACGAATGAACTTTTTGGTAGGCTATTTTTAACTTCTTAAACATGAAAATCACCTTTTCTATATTGTTGAATTTACGATGTAGAATTTTGAATTCGGGGTATTATACATGTTGTATCTCCTTCATCTCATTCAAAAGTTTAAATATAACATATGCTAGTTTAATAATAACGTAAAAAAGGAAAAAACCACTAGTTTTTTCTAGTGATTTATGGGAGATTGTGAAATTATACCTAATTTCTCCATAATAGAAAAGGGAGTTTAAAATATTTTCTCATATATTTATTATAGAAACATAGTGTCAGACAGAAAAGATGACTGACACTTATAAACTTACTATTCTTTATTTTCTTGGTTATTATTCTCTTCATTATTTTCTTCGTTATTATTCTCTATATTTACTTGATTACCGAAAATAATTTCATCTCCAATAATAATTTCGCCTGCATCAATTTTGGCATTTGCTTGATGACCTTTATGAATTGAAGGCCCAAAATTAATAGAAGCTCCGTCAGCAACATGATTAATTTTTATATTAATATTAGGCGGAATCCGAAATTTCTTCATCGTCGTTCCTCCTTTCGCTACACTCCTTAACAATGTATGTGCGTGAGGACAACCTAGTTTGGATATAATCACTACTAAACAAGAAATGTATTTTCGACTAACTAAATAGCTTTTTACATACAAAACCCCCATGACGATATTCCGTCACCATCTAATATGGAAAAGGAGGGGGCTTTCCCTCACTTCACCTTGACCTTCTAACGAATCTCAGACGTTCGTTCGCAAAAGTACCCACCTTTTTTCATAAAAAACTCAATTGACGAATAATCTTCACAATTTAATTATGTAAAAATCAAGGGCTTTCCTTTCCAACAAACCAACTGTCCAATAACCAACTATCAACTACACAAAAAGAGACTAACACTATAACACAATGTCAGTCTCTCTCATAAAAAGAGGGTGGGACAAAAGTGTCTGACACCACGCGGATCCTACTAAATATAGACGTACAGATTTTTCATATGTCTATATTTGGTGCCTAGCGGTGTCTGACACTTTGTTTTGTCCCAGCCTCATTATTCTTCTTTCGGTTTTTTTTGAGCTAAAATGAAAACTGGTTCCAAATTACCTTTTTCATAAATAAAAGGAAGTGCAGTGATCGGCGTTCGTCCATTAGTGAAAAATTGAAACACCATTTGGCCTAAAACATCATACCCCGCTT
>SKOL01000689.1 GCA_007120055.1 Anaerobacillus sp. | reverse complement strand
GCTGGCTTTTTAATAAATGACAAGTTTATTACTACTTCTATCATTCCGTTTAACAGTAAAAGGAATAATTTAATGGATGAAATCGAGCAGTTAATTGAGAAGTCTGTTAATAAACCTGATATAGATCTCATTGTACAACGTACGGATAAACAACTTTATGAGGAAGCAAAACAAAATAATTTGTCGGTGAATCATTATTCAGCAATGAAACAACTTGAGACAGAAGGCGTCGTTTCAGCTGTTGAAGAAGTCAAAGAGAAGTCGATGGCGGAGTTACGTAAAATGCAGCGAGAAGAAATTCAACAGAATAATCGTAACGACAACAACGGAAAAGGCATTGAGCAAAGAGATGCGAATAGACCTGCTGGCGTTGGTCGATCGAATGATGACAGGGAAAAAGGAACACCACCTGATCATGCAGAAGGACAAGGAAGAGATAAAGACTTACCACCTCAAGCAGAGGGGAAAGATAAAGATAAAGATTTACCACCCCAGGCTCAAGAGAAAGGCAACGATCGGGGAGTGCCCCCTCATGTAGATGGTGATAAAAGAGGTAACAGTACTCCAGGAACGGCACCTGCTCATTCCAAAGGTCAACAAAATAAAGAGCGGGCAAATGAAAGTCGAAATAACGCTACTCAAGAGAAGCGTGGTCCCCAAACCGAAGGACAGGGCAATAAAAATAATAACGGCAATTAATCAAATAACCGGCCATAAAATCTGCAAACCTTTTTTGTGGGTAAATTGAGTAGAGAATTCACTTCAGTGGATATTCTCTACTTTTTTGTCGTTTAGCGTATAACTACGAACACCTCATGGCGCCCTAGCACACTACCTATTAGGTAAAATAAAGCTCTACCGTACAACCTTCCCACCCCCTAACAAACCAACAACTCTACTACGAGAGTATTTACTACAACAAATCTTTAGTTTATTCAAAAGTGCTTTTGGTAAAAATAAGGAAGTATTTTTGAAAGGGTGATTTTGATGGTATCAGAATGGTCGGAAGCCGAATTAAAGGGGCTAAAAAGTTTTATCAAAAATAACTATACTGGTGTTCAATCTAATTCAAAACACATTAAAAACGGGAACGTCTTTGTGGCAATTACTGGTACAGCTTTAGATGGGCACTGTTACATTGAAGACGCGATAAAACGAGGAGCAATTGCCATTGTAGGTGAAAAAGAAATAAAGGGGTTACCTGTCCCGTACTTCAAGGTTTCAAACGCAAGAAAAGCTTTAGGTAATCTAGCAGCAATGTTCTATCAATACCCATCTGAAAACCATAGCATAATTGCAATCACCGGTACAAATGGGAAAACAACGACCTCATTTTTAATTAAACATATATTAAACTTTACTGGAGAAAGTTGTTCACTTTTTGGTACTGTAGCTCACTTTGTGAATGGTGAAAAAATACGAGCAACGAACACAACACCTGATGCGACCATTTTACAAAAATTATTAGCCGAAAGTACGGATCGATTTGTCGTAATGGAAGCATCATCACACGGTATTGACCAACATCGACTCGAAGGTACTTCTTTTGATTACGCTCTGTTTACGAACTTAAGTCAAGATCATCTTGATTATCATGACGACCTTGAAAGTTATTTTAATGTAAAAGCACAACTTTTTCATCTTCTTAAAAAAAATGGTGAAGCAAATATCGGTAGTTATTCACCGTGGGGTTGTAAACTAAAAGATCAATTACTGTCCGAAAATAAAACAGTATTTTCTTTTGGAGAAAAGGACAGTGATGACGTACAAATATTAGGTATTGATCGGTTAGATCCATCGATTTTTCATATAAAAGATCGACAAAAAAAGTATACTTTATTTTCTCCACTTCCAGGGGTTCATAACATTTGGAATACGATGCAAGCATATTTGGCCGGTAGAAGATTAGGCATTGATCCTAATGAAATTATCAACTCATTAAAAACGTTCCAAGGAGTGCCTGGGCGATTTGAGCAATATAAGCACCCTTCTGAAGCGACATTTATTGTAGATTATGCTCATACACCAGAGGCGTTAGAGTATTGTTTATCAACTTCGAAAAATGTGGATAAAGGGAAGTTAGTTCATATTTTCGGGTTCCGTGGAAAACGAGATCGTGAGAAAAGAAGTAAGATGCTTCAAGCTTCAATTAAATATAGTGACGAAACGATTATAACTCTCGATGACTTAAACGGGGAAGATGTTGAAGAAATGAGTGCGCAAGTTTATGACTTATTAAAAAAGTATGGAAATGACCGTTGCAAAATTACTTTTGATCGTACTAAAGCGATCAAACGCGTTTGGGAGGAGGTAAAAGCAGGAGATATCGTATTAATTACAGGAAAAGGTCATGAACAATACGAAAGAACATTTACCCTTCCTAGCACAAGCGATCGGGACACGATTATGTATTTAGGTGGACACAATCGAGCAGATCATTTATTTAGTGGTTATTCTGCGTCAACTTAGTTTAAAGATCTGCAAAATAAAGTTTAAGCTATAAATTTGAAAAAGACCAACCTTAATTGATTGGTCTTTTTTTAATGTAAGTATAAAATTTTGGTAAAAGCAACAATGTTTACGAAAAGAGCCTTAATTAAAAACGTGAGCCGAATCTTGGCCCAAAACTAGAACCAGGTTGGAAATCAGAATCTTCAGCAAATCTTGATTGTAAATCTGAGTTGAAACCACCTCTCATCATACCACGGCCTCTTCCTCTATAGCCGTCTTCGGAAAAACGAGAATTAAACCACGCTTCAATTTCTTCCTCGGTTAAATCAAGGAAAGCTTCTCTCATAAACGGAGCAACTTC
>SKOL01000240.1 GCA_007120055.1 Anaerobacillus sp. | reverse complement strand
TTTGAGGATAAGTACATCGCTATTCAGGAGCTTCACAATAAAGAGAACTTAAGCATTAGTTTACTTTGTGAAATGGCTGGAATTGCTCGATCCGCATACTATAATTGGCTCAATCGTACTCCTTCTATTCGAGAAAAACAGAATGAAGAAATCATCAAGGAGATGAAAATTCTCCATGAAAAAGTTGATGGTATATTTGGCTATCGCCAAATGACTCTTCACATGAACAGAAAGTTTAATAGGAAACTAAATCATAAAAGAATCTATCGGCTAATGAAGTTGGTTGGTTTACGCGCTGTTATTCGGGTCAAGAGAAAACAATATAAACGCTCTACACCTCAACATGTGGCAGACAATATATTAAATCGGAAATTTACAGCGGGAAAACCAAATGAAAAATGGGTGAGCTAACCCACCCCGGTAAGTGTTTTCCTTCACAAAGTTGATCACAACACATTCAAAGTTCGTACTTATAGCCAGTGTCGCAACTCTTTTTTGTTTAATAATAAACATGGTGTGGGAAGATAGTCGTATAAACGGTGTTTATTTTATGATGAATGTTTTTATATTCTCAAAAAGGATGGACATTATGCGATCATTTATTGCTGCCTGGAATAAATGGTTTGATGAGAGGAAATATCCGAGAAGATTTTATAGTGATACTTTGAAAAAAAACTCTCTTTCTAATAACAGTGAGGAATTAGGGAAACACGTTATTTATTTTCTTCATTGGAACGATGGCAAGGTAGTGAAGGATGGGAATGTTCCTTATCAATTAGAAGGTGTCAGGTACAAATTTAACCCGGTGAAGCCGAATACATATAACGAACAAAAACATCAAGCTACTTTAACTTCTGATGAATTTTATACTTGGGCAAAAAAATTAATGGGAAATAAAACCTTTGATGCCTCACAGATTTTATTTAAAAGGGAAGCCTTTTCAATTATGGAGTACTTCTGTTGTAATACCTTCCTTTGTTCTTCATATACTCAACCCGACAGTCTACTCATTGTATGATCAACATGTTGAACTAGCAAAAAGGATGTTAATTGCAGAAACATTAAATAAAGATGCAACTACTTTAACCTTATCAACATACAAATCTTATCAACGTTTCTTTCAGGAGATTGTTGAAGACAATTCGCAAAAAGAGGACGAGATTATTTTAACTTATATAAAACTAGTAGATGGAGTACTATGGAGTTTCGGCAGATTTTTTAAGGGAAATGATCCGATTGAAGTTTCACGTCAAAATGCCATTTCTAAAATAACCTTCACTCCAGACCAAGCTTTTAAAGAGCGCGTATTTGATTTACTTGATAGGGGGACAACTCAAGGAAGAGCAATGAGAATTGCAGCAGAGGAGCGAGATGTTCAACTACCAGACAGCTATTATTCATACCCAAGCTCCCATGTTAACAGATGGAGGAATCAAAGTTAAGGTTCGTAATGCGCTTGTCCCAGCGGGTAAAGCTTTACCGCACATGAAGAAATAGAGGACAATATAACTAAATCGTCATATAAAGAAGATGAGGAAATAAATGGATAAAACGCCGGGTGTAAAAACAAGTTAAGAAAGTTGGAAAATGGGGAAATGGTCGAAGATTCAACCATCTCGTTTATAAGGTTCAATCCAAAATGAAGAACACACTAATCGTACGAGATATCGTTCGTTTGCGCGTCATCGAATCGACAACGATGAGTATGAGCTTAAGTCAATATCCTTGGGCTACTTTCCGAAAAACGAAAGCTGGAGATCGCTTCCAACTGAGAGTGGTTGTAACGAATGATATCATCGTTCCTGATAAAGAGACATGTTACCTGCGACGCATGCCGACCATACGCAAATGAATGATCTGATTGAAATTGATCCAAACGCCTTATACTTGTTCGCGGTTATTATGTCGTCTATAAGCAATTTGACCAACTGTGCCATGAAAATGTTCGTTTTATTACGAGTTGTTACCTTTTTTGCTAATTAAATCACTAGCATTGCATTAAATTAAAAAACAATTGTCAAATGAGCAAAGTCAGCTCAGATTAACAGACTTAAAATTCTGTTAATCGTTGTTCCTATTTAAAGTGAAAATAGGACACTTCCTTAAAAAATTCAAATGTAAATCTGCACATTTAAGGATCTTTTTGACTCCTTAGCTCCAGGTGCTGAATTGGCCGTACCACCTTATGGAAATGAACATTTTATTCCCACCTTTTATCCAATGGGTGCTGCGGACGATGAGAAGGGGTGAAACTGCGGACAGTTTGTTTCTTTCGTCTTGTCAAAGTTCAGCCGTTGTGGCGTCCGGGCAAGGGTCCTGTCCCAACGGCACATACGTTCTTGAAGTGCTGTAAAACTAGCTTTTCTAAAGAATAATAGCCTTCCTCCCCTAGTAAGAACGGAGGATTTAGCTTTACAAGCCATATGAAAAAATCGGTTCCTAAACGTTTTAAGGAATCGATTTTTTTATGCTCTGATTTGCTTAACGTTTTAAATCCGCAGTTTCTTGCTACTACCCTGAATAGAACAGGAGGAAAATTCTCTTACTTTATACATATAAAACCTACAGTGGTAACAAAATATTAAATAGTAACTACATTTATAGGGGCTGGTTGGGTTTGTTTCGTAAGCCAAGAAAAATTAAGAATCTTGATCAATTAATAGTTGAAAAACAAGCAAAACTGTCTAAAGAAACTAAAGAGCAAGTAGCAAAATCACAAGATGATCTCTCTAATGATATCAATAAAAATATGAGAACTCTTCGTTCGATCTATGAAAATTGCACTGATTTTATTATACGTTCTTTCTTAATCGAAGGTAAG
>SKOL01000434.1 GCA_007120055.1 Anaerobacillus sp. | reverse complement strand
CATAACGTTTGTACCAGAAAAATTGTGGTTGTTCACTCATGTAAGGGTAAAGCGTGTCAAATTCAGTATGCTTGCAATCAATCGTTCGTTCAAATTGGTTTTTCGCTTCTTTTATTTTTTCAATAAAAAATGGCTTTAAGTCTTGATTACTCATAAAAATTCCCTCCCGCAATTTTCTTTTTGTTGTTACTGTTTTAAATTTTAAGTACTATTTTTCTTTCAGTCTATGACCAACGAAATCATTAGTAAATTTATAGAAACGTAATATTAACGAATATTCTAACATAAATAACTCGGTTATTGTTGGGAATTTTTCTGACAATTTTTATCGAAAAGGGGATACGGCTAAATGTAGTTAACCTTTAAATAAGCCTACTCCGTAGTAAGACGTAACTGTTAAGACAATCGTCCATAAGCCTAAGCTAATCGTCGTCCAGCGAAAAGTGAGTTGTTTTTTAGCACCAAGAGATATGGCAATGACCACCGCTAAATGAGCTCCTGTAATAATCGGTCCTGATAAGCTTAAGCCCGGTAATCCATATTTATTCCATATTTCCACTGCTCTTTTTGTTCTTTTTTTCTTTTTCTTTTTAGTTTTTCTTTTTGATTGCCACGCTTCGTATTTTTCATAAAAATAGATAAGCAAATATACAGTCGCTAAATTTCCTAAAAATGAGATAACCCCCACTAATAATGGGTTTGCTCCTCGGATAATTGCAAGCGGGATGACAACTGCAATCTCTATCCAAGGAATTGCCGCTAAAATAAAAATTAGGACGTATTCCCAAACTGATACAATAAAGTTCATGGTAGCCTCCTAATGTTTGTGTCACAGGAATCAATTTTAACAAATCAAGATTGTCTTCATCAACTAATAGCAGTTGCTTTTAACAAACTAACTTTTCCATACAAAACGTGCATGACGAAGCTCCGCCACCATTTAATATGGAAAAGTCGAATGATGGTTTTCTCATCACCATGTAGTATGTAAAATTTCTGTTCGATTCCGCCCTTCCAACTAACCACTAACCAACAAACCAACTAATACAAAAAAGGCTGCCTTATAAGACAACCTCTATTTCTAGCCTTAAAACTATAAAATTATCAGACTCCTTCTAGTTGACTAAAGAGCTAGCAATTACTCGGTTGGTTTAAAAGCATAAAACGGCCATTTTGATTATCTAGTGTAATGTTTTCTGCAAAAGTATCGGCCATTTTAGCAAATGAAACTTGAATTTCGTTGATTTCTTTAATAGTGTCGTCTACTTGTGGCTCATCCAGAGCCATCCCTATTTGTGGACCGCCTCAACCCATACCTTCTATAAAAATACGGAGTCCAGATACGTTATTGTCTGCGATCAATGTTTTTAGTTGTTCTTTAGCTTGATCTGTTATTTTCATTTTTATTCCCCCTTTGTGAACTTCATACCCCAGTAGGTATATATTAATTTTATTTTACCTTATTTAAACAAAGATTTCAAGGTATTTGTTTTAACCTAGTTGCAATTTCTCTAAATTGAGCCCTATCAAACTATATGCAGTTGCAAGCGTCTAAACGCAACTACGTATAGATACTTGATCTCTAGCCCTTAATATTGGTAAAAAATGATTTAAACAATAAACTTATTTGCTTCTTGTTGAAGTTGTTGAGAGATACGAGATAGATTATTCGAGCTTTCTGTTATTTCAGCAATCGCCTTACTTTGTTTTTTGGCAGCGGCTGAAACGTCACTGGCTGATGTGGCAGTTTCATTTATAACCGTTGAAATGTGTTGTACAGTATCTAAAAATTCGTTTGAAGTGGCTTCAAGGCTACTGAACACTTGTTTTATATGGTTGACACTTCCTTCTGTCTCTTGAACATGTTCAACAATTTTTTGAAATGCTTCATTTCCTCGGTTAATTCGCTCTACTTGTTGATCGACGATCTCTACATTTTGTTCCATAAAAACTGTGGTGTCATTGGTTTCCGACTGAATCGCTCTAATTAATTGACTGATTTGAGTCGAAGAGACTTTTGATTGTTCGGCTAATTTTCGAACTTCGTTGGCAACAACCGCAAATCCTTTTCCTTCTTCTCCAGCTCTTGCTGCTTCAATCGCGGCATTTATTGCTAATAAGTTGGTTTTTTCTGCAATACTAGAAATAATATTTATAATATTACCAATTTCATCAGACCTGTTACCAAGTCTTTGCACACTCGCTGATGATTTTTTTACGGAATCGGATAATAAGTTTAAATGGGCAACCGCTTCAGTTATTGCTTGTTGGCCAATGGTCGCTACACTAGTTGCCTCACTTGCTATTTTTTCAGTCGCCTTAGCAAAATTTGCACCTGTTTTAATTTCATTTGCCGTCTTATCTGTAATTTCGACGATCGAAGATGAATATTTACTTTGCAACGTTGTTCCAGAAGCTATTTCATCAATATTTTTCGTAATTGCATTTACAGAGCCTTTGGTATCATTTGCATTTTTAGCTAAAGTGTCAGAAGCGTTAGCAGCTTCGTTGGATGACGTCACAATTCTTCCGATCAAGTCTTGAAGTGTTTGCTTCATTAAGTTAAATGAGGAGGCTAGGCGACCAAAGTCATCCTTTGATTTGATATGGAGGTCGGTTACGGTCAAATCACCTTCAGCAATGGCTTGAAAGCGATATGATAATAGTTGAATGACTTTACCGATAAAAACTCGATAAATTAGAAAATTGATTAAACCGACGAAAATTCCTGCTAGTATACAACCTAAAATGAATAATAGTAATCTACCTTCAACCACTTCGACAAACAGTGTTGCAAAAAACGGAAATATTGAGCCGATTAAT
>SKOL01000196.1 GCA_007120055.1 Anaerobacillus sp. | reverse complement strand
TAATGAAGTAAGCGACGTATTCAGACTCACTTACAAAGGATCCATTGAAGAAATTCAAGCAATAGAACAACTGGAATTTTCTTATGATACAAGTACTGGTTCCGGTAGTAGTATAAGAGAGTTTGCCGAACCACCGAGAGATATTACGTTTACCATCACAAGCGGTGGTACTGGAGCTAAAATAACAGAAGAAGAAAATATTCAAGTAAATGTAAAGTGGGATGATTTCAATGAATCATTTGAGTTGACTAATCATAATTAATCCAAATATTAGGAAAGAGGTCGAAAATGAGGGTAAAGGTTTGGACATTAGCAATTGTTATGTCAGTGATGCTATTGGGGTGTTCTGCCGATGAAGTCATTCGTGTAGGAACACCAACTTATCATGAAGGAACTGGAACTTTATCAATATATTTTGAAACTGAGATTACAGATGTAGATGCAGTTGCAGCGGTAAGAAAGATCGTTGTGAATTCAAAGGATATAGAGCAGCCCATTGATTTAAGCGATGAACCAGATCTGTTTTTTTCACTTGATAGACCAAAAGAGGGGATTTCGGAAATACGACGCTCTATGTGGTTTGAAGCTGATGGTAGCGCAGTTTTATATAATGAATCCACAGGTTACAGTACCGTAACTAAAGAACAAACGATTGAATTGAAAAGTTTATTAGAGCGTTAATAGTTTCGTATAAAGGTACTCTGCGTCCTTATTGCTGCTGCTTTCTCTATACCTAAGTAAGCCAAAAAATATTTCGGAGGAAAATCGATGTTTATACATAAAATAAATGAAGACTTATCGTTAAAACTAATAGAATTAAGGGATGGAAAAAGAGTATTTGAGTTAACTAATCATTCAAGAGATTATTTAAAAGAATGGCTTCCTTGGCTCGATGCTACAACAAAACTCGAAGACACAAATGAATTTATTAAGTTTTGTTTAAAAGGTTTTGCTGAAAATAACAGCTTAACTACAGTTATTTTGTTTAAAGGAGAAATTGTTGGAATTGCGGGCTACAATAGCATTAATTGGTCAAACAAAACAGCCTATATTGGTTATTGGCTCGGTGAAGAATACCAGGGAAATGGAATAGTAACTAAGGTTGTAAAGGCGTTGACGGATTATGCTTTTAACGACTTAAACTTAAATAAAGTGGAGATTAGAGCTGCGGTGATGAATAAGAAAAGTAGGAGTATTCCTGAAAGACTGAATTTTGTCAACGAGGGATGTATTAGACAAGCAGAATGGTTATATGATCATTACGTTGATCATGTTGTTTATGGAGTGTTGGCAGAAGAATGGAAGAACAGGAAGAGTTCATTAATGATGTCTTAAAAAATGATAGCTCCTTAATTTTAGTTTGTGAAATAGATAACGAATTAGTAGGGTATTTATCTGCTGATAGAGAAAATTTTGCTAGAATGCGCCATAGTGCTTACATAGTGACTGGAATTATCCAAAAATGTACCGGCCGAGGAATTGGTACATATCTATTTATAGAGCTTGAGAACTGGTGCAGGTCTAAGGAGATTCATAGGCTCGAATTAACGGTGATGTGTCATAATCTTGCTGGGCTAGCACTTTATAAGAAAATGGGATTTGAAATTGAAGGTACAAAAAAACATTCATTGTTAATTGATGGACAATATGTTGACGAATATTATATGGCTAAACTCTTATAACTTATCATTCAATGTAAATATGGTTAAATAAATGTGAAATGGGGTTGCTAACGTGAAGAAACCAGAGTATGTAATGGAAGAAGAAGTAATGATTGGCGAAGGAACTGCTTATGAGCTTGGTGGAACATTGACTTTACCCAAAAAATCAGTAGAACCATTACCAGCTGTTGTTCTTGTTCAAGGTTCAGGACCTAGTGACAGAGATTCTGCCGCTCATGCTTATAAACCTTTTAGAGATATCGCTTGGGCGCTGGCAGAGCGAGGGATCGCAGTTTTAAGGTACGATAAGCGAACATATACTCATGGACAGAAAATGGTCCAAGATGGTTTACAAAATATTACTGTCCACGAAGAAACGGTGGAAGATGCCGTATTGGCAACAAATCTATTAAAAAATGACCCAAGAGTTAATGCCAACGAAGTATATTTGATCGGTCATAGTTTAGGTGGGCTGTTGGCCCCTAGAATTAATGATGCTGGCGGAAATTTTGCTGGTATGGTGATCATGGCTAGTTCCCCACGGCCACTGTGGGAAATTATTTATGACCAAAATATGGATTTATTGAATTCTGGACAAATTGGGGAAGCGCAACAAAAAGAACAAATGAAAATGATCAATGGAGAATACGAGAAAGCCAAACGATTAGAACAATTAGCAGTGGACGAAATACTAGAAGAAACGATATTCGGTATTCCTGCCCTTTATTTTAAAGATCTAGATAGCTATGGTACAAATAAGCTCCTATCCGAGTTTGCTAACCCATTGCTAGTTTTGCATGGAGAAGACGATTTTCAAGTATCTTTAGAAAAAGACTTCGCAATGTATGAAGAGGTATTGAAAGAACATGAAAATGCAACTTTAATCAATTATCCAGGTTTAAATCATTTTTTTGTCCATTATGATGGTGCCGATCAAGGTACAATTGCTGAATATAGACATCCTGGCGTCGTTTGCGAAGCATTGTTAAATGATATGGCTGATTGGCTGTTTAAACAAATTCAGTAAAGATATTTGGAGGGGAATTTGCGAAAAAAAGTGTGTGCAAATAATCATCATTGATCATCGAGGGAAACACTTCCTATTTATGGATTTGATAAAACGGATCTGTTAAAAAATTTCCTTTTTATCAACTGAAGCTTTA
>SKOL01000673.1 GCA_007120055.1 Anaerobacillus sp. | reverse complement strand
TTGCTAGTCGATCTAGAATCTCGTCTAAATTACCGCCGATCTCTCCGGCTTTGATCATATTAGTAAACAATGGCGGGAAAGTTTTGCGGTGTTTTTCAGCTGCATCTGAAAATGGGTTTCCAGCTCTTAGCTCTTCTTCGATCGCCTTTAATGCGCTCTGAAGTTGTTTTGAACTCGTCTGATCTGCTAAAATGGCGGTCGCATCAATAACGGATATACCTGCTTTTAAAAGCGTTGAAAATTGACGTAAATAAATGACGAAATGCTGCGACTTTATTTTACTTGAAATCGAAATATCTTTATATAAAATCCCCGTCATTTCCTCGATAGATTTAACTGTTACACCATCAGCCCTCAGCTTTTCCTTAGCCTCACGTTCTGAAAAACTTTTCATCCGCCCTTCAACGATTTTACCGTACTTATCTCTGCCACGATATTTGAAGTATCCCATTTACGAATTCAGCTCACTTACATAAGGTTGGGCAACGTATTCATTAATCAATTTTTGTTCTAGTAATTCTTTTATCGACATTTCTAACGTATGCATTCCTTGCGCTTTACTCGTTTGCATAACGCTATGAATTTGATGAATTTTTTCGTTACGAATTAAGTTTTTAATAGCAGAATTGTTAATTAAAATTTCTGTTGCTGCCACCCGACCTTTTTTATCCTGTGTCGGTAATAAACGTTGCGAACAAATCGCCGCTAACACTGACGCTAATTGGATTCGCACTTGAGGCTGTTGGTTCGGTGGAAACACATCGATAATTCGATCAATAGTCGCTGGTGCATCAGTTGTATGCAATGTTCCTAACACTAAGTGGCCAGTTTCTGCTGCTGTGATTGCCGTTGAAATTGTTTCTAAATCACGCATTTCACCTACTAAAATGACATCTGGGTCTTGACGTAAACAAGCTCTTAAGCCGTTGGCAAAGTTATGTGTATCAAACCCAACTTCTCGCTGATCAATAATACACAAGCGGTGTTTATGTAGATATTCTATCGGATCTTCTAACGTAATAATATGTTTTCGATATGTAGAATTCATAAAATCAATCATCGCTGCGAGAGTCGTTGATTTACCACTTCCTGTTGGTCCTGTCACTAAAACAAGTCCTTGTGGCTTTTCAGCAACTTTTTTCAGTACTCCCGGCATTTTTAATTGCTCTAACGTAGGAATTGAAGTCGGGACAACACGGATTGCCATACTAATACATGAACGTTGGAAAAAAGCATTGATCCTAAACCGTGATACTCCGATTAGCCCATATGAAAAGTCTAGTTCACCTTTTTTTAAGAAAGCTTTCCAAAGATCTTCGGAAATAATCGCTTTTGCCATCGCTTCCGTGTCGTTCGGCATTAAAATATCTTTCCCATACTGTTTAAGGTCACCGTTAATACGCATGACAGGAGGAACACCTACGGTTAAATGCAAGTCAGAAGCACCGTATTCAAAGGCCGCTTTTAATAAAGTTTCTAATCGTTCCTTCATTTTAAAACCCTCCTAATCATCCATTGCAACACGTAAAATTTCTTCTACTGTTGTTAAACCTTGTTTTACTTTCAATAAACCATCATCAATGAGAAAAATCATTCCATTATGCATCGCATAATCACGAATAGAAGTAATTGATTTTTCATTCATCATCATTTGGCGAATAGCATCATCTATAACTAATATTTCTTGGATTGCGACACGCCCTTTATAACCAGTGGAGTTACATACTGGACAGCCTTTCCCACGATACGTTTTTTCTACTTTTATACCTCGACGTTCAAAAACGCTTTTTTCCATTTCTGTCGGTATGTTTTCTTCTTTGCATTCGCGGCATATTTTTCGAACGAGACGCTGTGCAACTATTCCTGATAGCGAAGATACAACTAAATAAGGTTCAATCCCCATATCGATTAAACGTGGAATTGTTGCAATTGCACTGTTCGTATGCAAAGTACTTAAAACTAAATGTCCTGTTAAAGAAGCTCTAATCGCAATTTCTGCAGTTTCAGTATCCCTAATTTCCCCAACCATAATAATATTTGGATCTTGCCGTAAAATGGATCGCAATCCTGCAGAAAAAGTTAAACCGACATTTGAATTTACTTGAACCTGGTTAATCCCATCAATCTGGTATTCTACAGGATCTTCAACAGTAATAATATTGACTTCATCGCCATTTAAATGGTTTAAGGCAGCATATAAAGTCGACGTTTTCCCTGACCCTGTCGGACCGGTAATTAAAATCATTCCAGCTGGCTTTGAGATTAAATTAATGAAATGTTGATAATTAAACTTATTAAACCCTAAATGGCCAATGTTTGTAATCGAATTTCCTAAATCTAAAATACGAATAACGATTTTTTCACCGTAAACAGTTGGTAATGTAGAAATTCTTAAATCAATCGGTGTATATTCTAAAGTTACTTTAATTCTACCGTCTTGCGGCATTCTACTTTCTGTAATGTTTAAGTTTGCCATTATCTTTACCCTGGCAATTAAAACATTTTGCAAGTTTTTCGGTAAAGCTCGTTCCGTTTTTAAAACCCCATCAACGCGGTACCTAATTAATAGCTTCTTTTCATGTGGATCAATATGAATATCACTTGCCTTTTGTTGAATTCCGGTTAATAAAATTTGATTTACTAAACGTATCGCTGGTGCATCTTCATCACCTGCATTGCCAACCACAGTAGTTAGCTCTTCTTCAAGCTCATCGGCAATTGAATCTCGCATTGATTCATCAACAGCATAATGCTTATTAATCGCTTGAAGAATATCTTCCTTTGAAGCAATCACTTGTTCAATTTGAAAACCAGTAGACATTCTCAAATCATCTAAAGCGATATAATCCATCGGGTCAGCCATTGCCACAAGTAACTTTTCTCCATTTTTTTTGAGTGGAATTAATATATTACGGCGTGCTATCTCTTTTGGAACGATGCTCATTAATGATGTATCAACAGGATATCTTTTTAAGGAAGTGTGGGGAATTCCAAGTTGAAACTCAAGCACTTCAATAAGCTGTTGCTCTGTAATTAAGCCTCGATCAAGTAAAGCATCACCTAGTTTTTGTCCGTGTTTTTTAGACCTAAGTGTTGCCTCTAACTGTTCTTTTTTTAATATGCCAGCTTCAACAAGTAAATCACCTAATCGCTTTCGTTGTTGTGCCATGTTAATACCCCATTTTTATGAAAAAATTAGACCAGTACAGATTAATAGCCTTTCTGTTCCTCAATTGGCTCCTCTTCTAAATCTTCCTCATCCTCAACTGAATCATCTTCTTTTAATTCGTCATCAGTTTCACTCGCTTCACCTTCATCGTCTTCTTTACGCGGCTCTTCGTCTGGTAAAGTTGATCGATCTTCTTCATCTTCGTCATCTCTTCTTTCGCCCGATGTTCTCTCTTGTAAACTTCTTATTTCAACGTTATGAATAGGTGGATAAAAATCTTCCGATATTAACTGTTCATTTATAAGTTCATTCATGTCTCTTGCTCTTTTTTGATGAAAAACTTCAACAAAATAACCATTTTTTCCACTTTCAACAATTTGACGATCACCATTCCTCAACTCATTAGAAAAATGTACAATTTTCCGTGGATCTATTATACGTTCATTTTTCGTAACAGCAGAATAAGAGGAAGGAAATGAAACTCCTTCTAAAGAAACCTTTAACTGGTTTTCTTCATATAAAATTAATAAAGTATAAGGATAATAATTTTGATTTTCAACAATTAAATTTAATGAGTTCGGCTTAACTATCGCCTGAAATCCTAAATCAGCAAATTCTCGTAAATACGAACCAGCGTGCCTTTCATTAATTTGAAAATTCGTTTGCAAAAACGTATCATAAAGTGCAGTTGCTAACACATTTAAAGATTCTACTTCCATGAGGACTGAACCGGATTTTTCTAGAGCTTCTAAAAGTGAGAATGAATCTCGTGCTTCAATTACAGTTCCATTTAAATTTTTAGCCCACTCATCAAGTAATAGTGTACTTTCAAAGTTAGTAATAACCGATTGTGCTACTAGTTCTATCTCGTACTGATCTTTTAAGTATTCATTAACGTTAATGTATAAAGGCGTACTAGAAAGGTTAGCAGCATGAAATTGCATCACTTCTTGAATGCCTTCGATATGAACTTTTTCTTTCGGAATATAATAGCTCAGTTGCTCCACTGCTTCTTTAATCGTCGTGTCACTAATCGTATTTAGGATGTCACCATGACCTTGTTCATTTAACTGTAAGCTTTCATTAATAAAAAATTGAATATTCGTAGCAGGTATTTGAACAAATTCATCGAAAAAAACTAGCTTGAAAGTAGTATTATTTTTCCACTTCTCTATCTCAGTCTCTAATTTTTCCTCAGCTTCTTCTGATGTTAGTCCACTTACTGGTACAGATCCGATAAAGGTACCTTCTGGAATTGAAATAGGTGTAGGAAAAATAGTTTCTACTGCCTTCCCACTGATGAAAGAGAAAAAGGCGATAAATGTTGTACAAATCAAAATTAATATAAAGGCCTTTAAAAAAGGACGAACATTATTCAAACCAACTTCTCCTTTCATCTATACTTACTTAACAATGAGCGACACCTTCAATCACGTATTCAAACAGTCGTTTCACTTAACACACCCAAAGAAAGGTTATAAATCTTTTTCTAATTGCTCAAAGAGCTTTGAGCGTTTCTTTAAAATTGATTCTTTTTTCTCCTGAACATTATCACCTGCGTCTAAATTTTCTTTGTCCTGCTTTTTCGGTGTTTGTTCGATAAACTTAACATCTGTTTCTAATTGTTTCTCATTAACCTCATCAACTTCGTCAATTAAACGACGATCTATTAACAATAATTCTTGATTTTGATCATCTACTTTATCTCTTGAATCTTCTTCGATTAATATTTTTCTCATGCTTCCTTCAAATATTTCACCTAATACTTCTTCATCGTGAGCAGTTCCTAAGTCAAACAGTTCATCATTGGATGATTCACTATTTTCAAGATCATTTGATGTATCGACTTCATCCTCTTTATTTTGATCGTGTTTGTTTACTTTATCATTAAGTTGCAGTTCGTCTTTCATAAATTGATCAATAGCATTTTCAATTTCATTTGTTAGTTCAGTTTCAGCCATTTCAGGCTCATGAGTAGAAGGGTGTTCAACATTATAATTTAAATCATCTTTCGGAGCTAATAAATCGACTATTTCTATCTCATTAGTAGTATCTTCTTTACTTGTTTGTTGTGAGTCAGGAGCCAAAGGCTTTTCTTCATCTTTTTCAATCACTTCTTTATTTTCTTCAATTAGCTCACTCGTATGACTATCATCTGACGTAGCTTTTATAATTGCGTCAATACTTTCTTGATCAAGTCTTCCGAAAGCCTGATCACTTCCAGCTTTTATTCCTAGCGAAGAAACTGTTACATTTTTACGTTCGGCTGAACTTTCTATTTCTCCACTGCTCATTGGAAGCCTTGAATTAATTTTTTTATTAAAATCAGGTTGCTTTGAAATAACAAAAGCAAAATAAATAATTAAAAATAGAAAAGCAGCGATCGCAACGTAAAAAGGATACAACTCGTGAAGTAATTTCGTTAATATAAAAATCACGAAAGAAACAACCACAACTTTTATTAATATACTTGTACTAAATTTTGTTGGAATAATACTGAGTAAAAAAAACAGCAACATTGCTACAATAAACGCTAATATAAATTCAATCAACGGTTGTCCACCTTTCCGTTAATTCTATGTCTTATTACCTATAATAGTAATACATTCTTATACGAATTAAAATCAAAATATATCTAGATATCGAAAAGCTTATCATTTAACTCAAAAGAGATGACTCTTTAGGTAGTTTTATCATTTGCCTAAAAAGTCACCTGATGTGAACTCATCTTAATTTTTGAATATAATGAAATTGGGTGTGTAGTTTTTTTTAATTATAAATATAGTTATATTCTGTAGACATATCAAACAAATCTTCGATATTAAAATCCGCATCCATTGAAATTATAGGGATTAATCTATGAACATCGTCTTGAATTTCTTCTATTGCACAATTTTGTTTAAGTGCATCTGGGTCGGTAATTACCCTTGAGGGGTGATTTGTAGACATTGCAAATATATTTTCATAATTAGTTTGTATGTTTCCGCCAACTTCGAGATCTCCATTAATACAAACTTTCGAATTAGAAGCAACTGATAGATTGTTAGTTATTTTAGTATCTTCTCCACCATATAAAATGCCATCCTCTATATCAACATGCCCGCCAAAACTTATAATTTCACCTTCTCTCCCACCAATAAAGATAATAGATCTTCCATCTCTCCCCATATTGTTAAAATGTCCACCAAATGTAGCATTACCTAATACTACAAGAATTGAATTTGAAAAATTATTTATGTTTCCTGACCCAAAATCAGCATCGCCACCTACACGAATAATTAAGTTGTCTGTACTATTAATGTTATTAGAATCCGTAATAGTAAAATCTTCGGAAACCCAAATTGTTGAATTTGTATTAGAATTATTCATATTAATTGGCAAAGTTAAGCTTCCAGTAATATGTAGTTTCCGTTCATCTAGTACGGAGCCACTAAAAACCGTGTAATCTCCTTCATATCTACAGTCTGTTGTAATCGCCATATTTGTTGGACACAGTGGTAATAGCTCTGGTTCACCAATAAAATAGTCTGGATTAAAAATCCCAGTTCCAATTCCAGGAACATTCGGTTCATTCCCGTCATCGCCTTCAACAAATTCAATTGAAAAAATCGACGATGAAGTAATAGGAACATCTAACATTGTTTTAAGTGAAGTCGAGTTATCATGAGTGTTTCCTATGCTAGTGAAAGATACTAGAATTCCTTGGTCATTTGTAATTGTTAAATGATCTCTTATTTCAAATGAACTAGTAACATCAATATTTTTTATTAAATTTTGATCTAGCTCTTGCAAAAACTGAAGAGCTTCTGTCCATACTTGGAGAACGATTTCTTTTAGCTGATGATTAATTTCCTCTTTTTTAGTTTCATAAAGCTCCTCTGTTAAATTTAATTCGTTAATATATTGTTGAAATTGAGTATTTATTTCATTTTGCACATCGGGATCATTTACAACATTAATTAATTTCGTTAGCACTCTTGCTTTTTGATAATTAACTCCCATTTCTGCGAGTGATGTCGTTTGAAGATCGCCTTCTGTTTTACTTATTTGCTTTGCATTATTAATAATCGCTGTAGATAATGAAACTAATAAAATTGTAAATATGACCGTTAAGAGGAGTACAAACACTAATGCTGATCCTCTTTCATTTTTGATATGACCCACTAGTTTCACTCCTTAACGTAGTTTTGAAAAAATTGTTTTCACTTCATAGTTTAATTTATTATTTTGAATATCACCTATTATAATACGAATATCGAGGTCTTCTTTATTTGGATCAACTTTATAAATAACCTCGTTTTCACCCTCTCCACTAACAACATTCCCCAACTCGTCAAATATTTCTATCGAGTATCGAAAATTAGGGTTATCAAACATTATTGTATTATTTCCTTCAATTAATAAAAACGACGAATTCGAGTTACTTTCAACCGTAATTTGATAGTAAGGTGATGATAATTGATGAACCCTAGTTAAGGAATTAATAATGATATTTGCTTCTTGTTGGATCAAAGTATTTGTTCGAATGTTTTGAGAAAATATTGACCCTTGAATTAAAACGTTCCAAGTTATAATAGATACGATTGATAACAGTGCTAATGCAGCCAAAACTTCTACCAATGTAATTCCCTTTTCATTATTAGACATATGACACTCCCTTTCAACTTGGAATCTGTATATATCCATATACCCTAATTACTCTTCCATCATTATCTTCTACCTCGACATAAACTTTATAAAGATAAATAACACTTTGACTGTCCGTATCAGGTTCTTTCATAAATGTTAATTTTGTAAAATACTCCCCATCTTCTGTTGTCAATACGTATTTTTCTTCGTTATCAACAACATCACTTGTTAAATTTAACCTTGAGAATGGTGGGTAGTTTCGGGATAAATCTCGTATTTCAAGTTTATTTCCCTCAGATATTAGAAACGCTTTATTATCTATATTTAACTCTTTATTACTCCGTTTATTGATTTGTTCTATTATCACAAGTTTTTCCCTAGCAATATTAAATGCTGTTAAAGTTTGATCTGTCTTTTGATTAAAAATAGCAGCTTGTGGGAAAAGAGCTAAAACAAACGTTACTACAATAGTTAAAATCGCAAATGCCAATACTATTTCCAATAAAGTAAGCCCATTGTTATTAAATACATATTTACGCATTTAGTCTCCCCTACATATTTTCTTTAACAAAATTTTGTTTTTATCTTTGTATTATGCTACGAACATAGTTTAAAAAGTACAACGATCCTGTAACTACAAAAACATCATTATTTGTTAGTTTTGTAGTGATCACGTGAAAAGCTTCTCTGCAATCTTCGATAACTTTACTATTTTTTAATGTAACCTTCTTAATAACTTCATGAGGATCCATTGCACGTTCATACGGAAAGCCTGTCAAAATGATTTCGGACGCGACTTCAGTAATAGGTTGAAGCATCGCTTTTAAATCTTTATCTTTCATTGCGCAAAACAGAATGACAATTCGTTTATCGGAAAAAGTACTAGAAAGTGTTGCACTTAAAGCTTCCATTCCCTCCTTGTTATGACCGCCATCAAAAATGATCGTCGGATTTTGTTGGACGATTTCAATGCGATTTGCAATTTTGGCTTTTATTAAACCGTTATAGATTTCATTTTCATTAATATTAAAAGTTTCGGTTTGATTAAGATAGAGAAGTGCCATTATCGCAAGAGAGGCATTTTCTTGTTGATGGGCTCCGAGCATCCCTGCCTCTAAGTTTTCATAATAATATTGTTTAAACGTAAAAGCGAACGTTTCACCGTTCCGATCACAAAAAAAGTCTTCTTCTAACTGAAATAGTTCGGCTGCTTCTTCTTGAGACCGGTCCTTGATCACTTGTTTCGCCTCTTCTTGTTTACAGCCAGAAATAACTGGAATACGATGTTTAATAATCCCTGCTTTCTCACGTGTTACATCACTAATTGTATTGCCAAGTAAGTCCATATGATCATGACCAATCGACGTAATGATTGAAAGTAAAGGTTTGATAACATTCGTTGAATCCAGTCTTCCTCCTAAACCTGTTTCGACGAGAACAATGTCTGGCTTTGCAATCGTTGCAAAATATTGAAAAGCCATTGCCGTTAAAATTTCAAACTCCGTTGGTGCCCCTAAGTTTGTTCTTTTTAACTTATCGATGACAGGGATGAGCTGTTCGGTAAGGTGAGCAAAGTTTTCATCAGAAATTTCTTCCCCATTCATTCGAATTTTATCATTTATCTTTTGAATAGCCGGAGACGTGTATGTTCCAACGCTATACCCCGCCTCCATAAAAACCGCTTTCAAATATGTCAAAGTTGAACCTTTTCCATTCGTACCAGCGAGGTGTATTGACTTTAGTTTACGTTCAGGGTGACCAAGTTCTTTTAACATCGCTTCCATTCTCTCAAGCCCTAAACAAATTCCAAATTTTTTAGCAGAAAATACAATGTCACAAGCTTCTTCGTATGTAATCATGAAAAAAATCTCCTTTTTCACATAAATTAAAAATATCTTTATAAACTTCTTTACGATTATGTTTCGTTACTTGAGTCAATTTCATAATACCAATAAACTGGCCACAACCGTCTACATATTTTTGAGAACGATTATCTCAACAAGATGTAGGTCCTAGTGGCGTTAAGTAAGCATTATGAAATTCATTAACTTGTATACTATTGGATAGTGTATAATAACGATGTGTTTACAGCAAGAAAATTTAAACGTTAGGTAGGAATACATAATGAATAAAAAAGGCTTGCTCATTTACAACGAAGAAAGAGCCTTAATTAACAAAGGCTTTATTACCTGGTTTCTTGAAGAAGCAGAAAAACTGAATATTGAACTTGAGTTTATTTTAAAGGAAGACCTCAGTTATGGTGTTATACAAAACGAGCTGTTTCTTTACCACAAAGGAGCGGAACTCCGAAAACCTGATTTTGTAGTATTGCGAAATAATGATCCTATACTTAGTAAGCAGCTTGAGAGCTTAGGCATAAAGGTCTTTAATTCTGCCTTTACTTCTGAGATTAGTAATCATAAAGGGAGAAGCCATCAATTTTTAGCGAACAAAGGCATTCCGATGCTTGATACGTTATTTGTCGTTCGTAATGAGTTTAATCCGACCATGATCCCATTTCCTTATCCTGTTGTTGTAAAAGAAGTGAATGGTCGTGGCGGTAATGAAGTCTACAAAGCGACATCCCCTCTAGAAGTGAGCGAATTACTAAAAAGAGTAAAAGGAAACGAGTTAATTATTCAACAAATGGGGGATGTCCCTGGTAGAGACGTCCGAGTTTTTGTCGTTGGTGGCGAAATTATCGCAGCTATTCTCCGTTACTGTGATTATGATTTCCGGGCCAACTATTCGTTAGGAGGCAATGCCAAGCTTTACGAGCTTTCCGATACAGAAAAGGCGACTGTAAAAAAAGTAATCGATCAGTTTAATGAGGATGATCTAGGTTTTGTTGGTATTGATTTTTTATTTGCTAAAAACGGCTCATTTATTTTCAATGAAATTGAAGATGTTGCTGGCTCACGTACTCTTTATGCTAATTCAAACATAAATA
>SKOL01000052.1 GCA_007120055.1 Anaerobacillus sp. | reverse complement strand
CTAGAGATTCACGGAGAAGATGAGGAAGAGGCAAAAAAGGAAATGGTAAAAGCTTTTTCTGACTTTGGCATTAAAGTTACATTAGTTTAAAGCAATCAAACAAAACTCTTTTTAAGAATTTCAAGTTGTCGAGAATCCGCTCTCTCTTCAAAAAGATGAAGTTATGTTAGATGAGATATAACCCGCTCCTAGTCGTTCAGGCTTAGTTTGGAGCGGGTTATTTTTATAGCCATAAAAAGTTCAATGGCAACCCCTTTTAGTGTAGAAAAAGAGTGTGTATGGATTTTTAATCCTTTACACACTCTTTTTCTATTAATGGTATAAATTTTAAAAGGTACCTTGTATAAAGTGGTCAATCATTATATTTTGTAAGTGGTTGGGTAAATTTCATAATTACCTATATCAAGCCATATTAAACTATATGTAGTTGTGAGCGGTTTAACGTAACTACATATAGTTACATAATCGTGAAAATATCGAATTATCAATTCATTAGGCTATAAAAAATGAAGGGGCGTGGTGATAATGAACTCTAAATTTTTTGAAATGGATGTATATAAACAAAGAAAGATTATAAATGCGGCTATGAGAGAGTTTGCCAATAAAGGGTATAGAAAGGCTTCTACGAATGAAATTGTAAAAGATTCTGGCATTTCTAAGGGACTGCTTTTTCATTATTTTAGAAATAAAAAAGAGTTGTATTTATATTTATTTGATAGAGCTGTGGAAGTTGCCAATGATGAATTTTATGCAGGAATTGATTATACGGAAACAGACGTTTTAAAAATTTGGCGGAATATGGCCTTATTAAAGTTTAACTTGATGCGTAAATTTCCGGAAATCATTAATTTCATTATGTCTGCTTATTTTGAAGAAGCAGAGGAAGTTGTAGCTGAACTGCAGGTGAAAAAAGAGAAATTTAATCCTGCTATAGTAAATGAATTATTTAATAAAATTGATACATCGAAATTTAAAGAGGATTTAGAAGTGGGGAAGGCCCTACAGGTGATAACTTGGACAATGGAAGGTTTAATTGAACAAGAGAGAAGTAAAGCAAGGGATGTATCAGTTGAAAATTTTAATATCGATGAAACGATAGAAAAGATTGACCACTGTTTAATGGTGTTAAAAGACTGCTTTTATAAATAGAGGGAGATGGGGAAATGTCTGTATTGGAATTAAAAGATATATCAAAAAAATTTGGTCATTTTGTCGCTTTGGATGGTGTCAATTTAAAATTAAATCAAGGGGAAGTATTAGGGTTTATTGGACCTAACGGGGCAGGGAAGTCGACAACTATTCGTATCATTCTCGGGTTATTACGAAAATCAGGCGGTGAGGCGAAACTATTTGGTAAGGATCCATGGCGAGATGCGGTTGACTTGCACAAACGTTTGGCGTATGTCCCGGGAGATGTACATTTATGGCCGAACTTAACTGGTGGGGAGGTCATTGACTTATTTGGCAAATTAAGAGGGAGTATGAATACTAAACGCAGGTCAGAGTTAATCGAGCGTTTTGACCTTGATCCGAGAAAAAAGTGTAGAACCTATTCAAAAGGCAACAGGCAAAAAGTAGCGCTTATTTCTGCCTTTGCATCGGATGTGGACTTATTTATTTTAGATGAACCAACATCGGGATTGGACCCTTTAATGGAGATGGTTTTCCAAGATTGCGTTGCAGAAGCGAAAGCTCGCGGCAAAACAGTTCTACTTTCTAGTCATATTCTTACGGAAGTAGAAAGACTTTGTGACAGTGTAAGTATTATAAAGAAAGGGAAGGTTGTGGAGACCGGTACTTTGGGGGAATTACGTCATTTGACACGCTCTACTGTTGCTGTAGAGACTGAACGTCCAATTGTCGGTTTAGAGGATTTGCAGAATGTTTTTGATGTATCGGTGGAAGGAAAGAAAGCGCAGTTTCAAATTGATAGTCAGGATCTTGACTCAGTGTTGCGCCACCTCCTTTCATTTGAGGTAAAGACATTAACTAGCACACCACCATCACTCGAAGATCTTTTTATGCGACATTACGATAATGAAACTAGTCCTTCTCAGCAAAGTGATAGGGGGTGAAATGATGCGAAATGAGTTTGCGGGAACAGCTACTTTAACTTTTCTTGCTTTTAAGCGGGATTGGTTAAAATTATTCATTTGGTTAGCAGTGATTACAACTTTAGTTACTTCTGTAGGAATCGCTATGAAAGATTTAATGCCTACGCATGAAGAAGTGATGAAACAGATCGTTGTTAGAGCTGAAAGCCCTGCAATTAGACTATTTGATATACCGGCAGCAGGGATCAGTGTAGAATCTGCTATGTTGATGAGAAGTTCTATCTTAATAGGTATTTTCATTGTTTTAGTAAGTATGCAGACTATGATACGCCATACTAGGCAGAACGAGGAAACTGGTCGTACGGAGATGATTAGTTCTACTGCAGTAGGTAAATATTCAAGTTTAACAGCAGGGTTAATTGTCTCTGTAATCTTCAATATATTTATAGGAAGCGCAATTGCTGCAGCATTGATATTTAATAACTTTCAAATGGAAGGAGCTGTATTAACTGGATTTGCTTTTGCAGCCTTAGGGATCACCTTTGCTGGTATCACTTCCATTGCAGTTCAATTATCTCAAACTTCTAGTGGTGCAGCCGGAATGGTTGCTGTTACTTTTGGAGTAGTCTTTCTTATCAGCTCTATAGGTGATGTATTAGGGGAGTTTAATAGAGATACTTTTTCTGTTGAAAGTCATTGGTTAGTATGGTTGTCACCGTGGGGCTGGCTTGGGCAAGTTTATGCATTCCATGATAATAATTGGTGGATTATTTCGTTAT
>SKOL01000693.1 GCA_007120055.1 Anaerobacillus sp. | reverse complement strand
ATTTGTTGTTCATATTTTTCTAAGTCCTCTATTTCACTTTGAATTGCTTCAGTTGGACAAACATGCACACATAGTTTACAACCACTACAGTCGTTAATATTATAGTGTAATTTCTTTGCATCAACTTTAAGTGCAGGTTGGGGACATATATCTTCACATTTGGAACATAAAGAGCTTTTGTTTTCTGTATGGAGACAACGATCGTTATTTATTTTAATTAGATCTTTATTAAACGAATTAAGAATTTTTTTCCACATTTATTCACTCCCTTTCTCAGTAGTAAGTTAACTAGAGGTTAGAAAATCGTCGTTATTGAACTTCATTCAAATTCTGTACTACTAATTATACTCATTAATTTTTAATTACTGAGAAAAATGGAAAATTTTCGAAAAAAGTTCACGATAAATGTGGCTAAAAAGAAAACAAGACAAAATAGATCTTAGAGGGCTGACGAACATAGTTAAATTGCAAAAAAAGAAAACTACACTAAACAGCTGCTGAAACAACTTTTTAGCGTAGTGGTTTTATTTATAATTTAAAAGCGGTAAATCGGACCTTTTAAACGTGTGAACTTAAAACCCGCTCTGGATAATTCGTACAAACCTCTATTTTTTCGGACATTTGCTTAACAAAGGTGATTTCTTCGAGACTATTTGGAGTCCAGACAACGATTTTTCTTCCACTATTTAAATGGTGGTCAACAATATATGGTGTTAAAAACCTAAACGACATGGAAATCGTATTTGCCTTTATGTATGATAATTGTTCATCTAATAAAGGCGGGTTCCCCTCGATAATTAAACCTATTTCAATATTTGAAGTTAACTGTCTCACTTGCTTTAGTTTTTCATGATCAAAAGATGTGACGATTACTTCATTCCCCATTTGAAATTTCTCAACTAACCGTACAACTTCCTCTGCTAAGCCCCGGTACATCTCACCTGCCGTTTTCAGTTCAATATTCAGCCTTTTTCGCTCTTTGCAAAGCTTGAGAACTTCTTCTAATGTCGGGATTTTTTCGCCTTTGAATTTTGGAGAAAACCATGATCCAGCATCAAATTTTCGGAGCTCTTTTAATGTTAGTTCATTAACGAACCCCCTCCCATTCGTCGTACGTTCAACGTGAAAGTCATGAATAATAACAGGGACCCCATCTTTTGAGAGTTGAACATCAATTTCGATTGAGTTGATCCAATCTTCGTCGGCCGCTAATTTTATTGCAGCTAACGTATTTTCCGGTGCTCGGCTCGACCAGCCACGGTGTGCCATGATCGGGTTCATTTTATCAGCTCCTCATTAAATTAAATTTCTATAATAAATCAAAACTACCAAGGGACGGTTTACAATTTTCCAACTAACCAACTAACCAACTAACCAACTAACCAACTAACCAACTAACAATAAAAAAGATGCCCCGAAAACAAAGCTCAGCAGAGATTTAAATAGAGACTGTTGAACTAACTCGTCTTTATTTAGCACTGGTGAATAGCTCTTTGCTACAGAACACCTTTTAAAGGTTAATCTTATAATTCTTCCATATTACGTAATACAGTTTTAAAATTATCGCCAACTAAATAGTCAACTTCAATGATCATATTTTGAGAAGCTGGGTTTGCGCCTACATAACCTCTTTCAATGATACCTTCATTAAAATCAATAAAACCAAACCTATCACCAAATTCATAGTCATGGTCTGTTAGAAATTTAAAACTGCCCACTTCAAACGTATTTTGAATTTGAATATGATCTTCTGGAGTTGCAACACTAATCGCGTATAGTTTCACATCTTTTAATTCATTATTTGCATACTTTTCCAGCTCAACTAGCTGTTGAATACAAACAATTCAGTTAGGGCCCGTGAAATATGCATAAATCGTTTTTCCGTCCGGAGAAATGTTAACCATATTACCTTCTGTATCTAATAATTCAATGTTAAAATCCCCTGTATCATAAGGTTCAATATTGGCTGCTCCATCGTCTGAACCACAAGCTGCGATGAAAACGATTAAAGCAAGAAGAACAACTGCTAATAGTTTCTGTTTCATAATTTTCCTCCCTCTTTTATATGATAACTATGCAATTATTCTACCTTACTTTTCGTTAGTTGTAACTACCATTTTGAAAGTGTCATTAATTAGCCAAAAGCGAGAGATTTTTCTTCAGCTTTTTTAGAAAAAATATATATTTCCCCATACCTTAACCCTTTAAATCCCATTTTTTAAGTGAGTTCACTTCAATTTCATCGTTAGCAAAAAGATAAATCTCTGTTGCATTTTCGTTAGGGTAAACGCGTCCAGTCATTACTTGTTCACCATCATTTGCAAAAACTTCAATCGATGATTTATCCATAAAAATTCGTAAGTTTAATTTTTGATTTTTTAATGGGACAGGTGCTTTTCGTACCCCGCCTGGTCCAACACCGGATCGATTTCGGTCAAACGTTAAAGTTTCGTTTGTGACATCGTACGTTAAGACAGTTTCTTGCTCACTCTCTTTGTCGACTCTTAACTTAAGGCCAAAATGAGACGATTTTTTAGGATTGATCGATACATCAAGTTCAAGACAATCACCTGAAATTCCTTTTAGGATTTGTTCACCTTGTACGAGAATTTTTTCATAGGCAATGGAGTCTTTTCTTAAAGTTTTTAACTCAGGAACCGGCTCGGAAATAATTCTTCCATTTACTAACTTTAGTTCACGCGGAATCGTCATCGCCCCCGCCCAGTCATACTCTTGCTCTGGCATCTCACTTTCCCACATCGCCATCCAGGCGATTAAAATACGACGACCTTTGTCATCGACGGTCGTTTGTGGTGCGTAAAAATCAAAGCCGTAAT
>SKOL01000620.1 GCA_007120055.1 Anaerobacillus sp. | reverse complement strand
ATATAGCTTTTTATTATTTAAACTATGATAAACCCAATAGAAAAACTGCTTCAACGCTGAAGTATACTGTTGCCTAGATTTTTCTCTAAATGTGTTAACTTCTAAAAACTCAGCCATTAGTTGTCTATGTTCTTCATCTACTAGTTGCCAAAGTTCATCTGTAACCTCTGGCAATTTTTCAGCACGTTCACGTAACATATTCTTTTCAAACTTCTTTTCCACACAATCACCTCTCTTACATTAATTTTATTTACAAACTACATCGTTTTAATTCCCAACCTACTCAAACCCTTACGCATCGCTAATACATGTCTACCAGTCTTACGAATTTCTTCTCTAGTGTTATGTATAAATGGTCGAGCACCAATCTCATCATCCAAATTCCTACGAAATCCCCAATCGTACCCACGGCCATGCTCGATTCGCTCAACAATATCCACACCATTTTCTTGTCTTATATTCTCAATAGCCAACACACCATTTTTCATTAAGAAGCGTATAATATTCCCCTCATTTTTTAACTCATATGTACGTTCATAATGTGGTGCAATTCCATCAGTAGAATATGGAGTATAAGCAGCGTAAACATCCTCATCAATACGATTAATCATAGTTTTCGTTACCTCATCAGCAACTTCATTCATAAGCACAGTGTCAATCTGCTTATTCAGATACCTCTCCAAACCCTTCATATTCTTAAAAACTTTCGCCATCTATCTCAACTCCCTTACAGAGTTATGTTCAATCATCATTTCCTGAATTTCACATCTAACAGTGACCACTTCATATATAAATACAACATTAAATTTTTAATGTGTTTCATTATTATCTACCTTTACATTCCTCGCAGGATCTAACTTACCAAACGCATCTTTAATTATGTCAGCGTTCTCTAATTCTAAGTTTTTCACCTTATCTTGTACGTCATTTTGAATTTTCTCTAAATATTGAGCACTAGCTACGAATGTTGTTAGCTATCAAATACTTTGTTAATTTCCTTTTTATCCAATACATCATTAACAATCTCTTCAAAAATATCATTGTCAATTAACCATTGTAACGCCTCAATTTGCCCCTCGAATGTATCTGGAATGTCTTTCCCTAGGTGAGTGAAATATTTGATAGTCAGCAACAGGATATATTGATAATTTGTTTGTTCATCCATATCTAACTCATGTTCAATTGTATATAGTGTTTTTTCTTGATATTCATTGAGTAGTGACTGTATTTTTGTGCCTTTGAACACAGGGCAGAAGTGTAAGTCCTTTTCATTTGCGAGGGTATATGCTTCCATTTTGTCAAGGGATTTTGACTGTTTTTTGAGGTCGGTTAATTTAAGGTCGTTCGATTTCTTTCTTGGCATTGTAAATCCTCCTTTTAATCCTTAGATTGATAGGTTGAAATTTTGATAAAAAACAACGCTTAAACAGGTGTTGCGTGTAAAGCTTTAATGCCATTTTTAATTAATTTATTTTTAATGTACTCTTTATCCCAAAAAGGCTCTTCACTTGAAATTCTAATTAATTTTAAACCATTTCTAGGAATAAGAACGTCTTTATACTTATCGTTTGTTTTTGTATTGTGAAACACTTCCATTCCTCCGAACCACTCTAATGGATATCTATGTTGATCTCCATCGAATTCAATTATCAGCTTATAATTAGGGAAGTATCCATCACAAAACAAAGGGAAGCCTTTAAACCCTATCAGCCATTCAAAAGTTTTCTGTGGTATAAATTCTTCACTTAAAATTTCACTAACAACGCCTAATGCAATATTCTCAGACTTATTCAATCTTCTATTACTTTTGAAGCCGTAGTATTCACATAATCCGTTCCAAGTTTTACCAAGCCTGTTATTATATGTGCTATAGCCTATAGGAGAAATCTTATCGAATAGGTGTAGCGAAGGGTGTTCGTCATATTTAATTTTACATTGATTAAATATGTCTTTAAAATTACATTCTAAGTCTTCTTCAGTATATTTAAACCCTTGATGGCTATTTCTCCCTACTTCTGTTTTGTGCGCTTTTTTATTTATCATTTATTGCTTGTATATATCTTCATTTACATAATATTTAACAATTAAATCATATTCTTTGACTTTTAGATTGCTCTTAAACCCATTAATACTGAGTTTGCTTGACTGTGTAAATTCAGCATATAAAGGTGGTCTATTGTATAAATTTACTAATCTCATAAACTCATTTTTATAGTCTTGACTACTATTTCTTTTTCTTTTTACGCCAACTCTACTTCTTATGTATTCACAGCCTATGGTTTTGATCAATTGTTTCCCTATGTATTCATGCTCATCGGTAAAATTATTAAAGGATTGTTTGTTACTTTTACTTATGTAATTTCTATACTCTTCAATAATATAATTAATTAGTTCGTCATATTTGTTGAATTGTTTAAGTATTTCTATCCAAGGTTTTTTATAAAAATTTAAATAAGAGTTGTATGATATATTCGACACAGTTTCAAATCCTAAAGGAGTAAGATGAAAGGGCATTGTAATCACATTAGAAAAATTTTCAATCAAATTTTCTTCTTTATTTTTTGATATCGCTTTTCTTGTTTTCTTTTTGTAGCGCTGTGTTGATTTTTTATCAGACTTTTCTCTGCAAGATTCACAATATCTTGTTTGATGATTTACTTGTGTTAATTCATTATTACACTTCTCACAAAATTTATTCACAATCATTTTAACATTCCTCTCAAATGTTATTACTCTCCTAAAATAAAAAACAGGGAAGAACAGTGAGAGCATCCGTTCTTATCGGGAGCTACCCTATCCCTGTGAATACTATATAATTTACTTATAAAGTTTTAAGAATACTAAACTCTTGCAACTT
>SKOL01000229.1 GCA_007120055.1 Anaerobacillus sp. | reverse complement strand
TCTCACCTTACTAACAAACCCAGTCGTATCAAGGGTTCAAGGGGCGTAATGTCTAGCTCAGCGGCTAGCCCCTCGAGGTCATAAGCCACTCTAGGAGTGAAGGCAAAGAGCGCCTTCTTTTCTAGAGCGTCTTATGCTTGTTGGGGCTGAACAAGCCGCTTCCACTTTTCGATATTACATCATGCCGCCCATAAGGTGAGAGTGTGTAATATCTTTAACCTGGTGTGCTAAACGTGCGGTATATCAAGGTTTTGTTAAATTCTTACTGTAACATCTTTAACTTGATTTAACCGTTTTTCACTAGAGTGCGTTAGCAAAATGTTAGCAACGCTTTTTTTGGTCAAAGGACTTTAATAGATGTTAAGATTCTTTATGTAACAATTAATTTTTGTCCTTATTTTGTCCTTATTTTGTCCTTATTTCCTAATTGGTACTTTGTTCATTAAGGTGTTAATTCCAATAATGTCCCCTTTTGTCCCCATTTTTTTTAAGGAGAATAAATATATTTGGTTCCAGCTCCCTTTCCTACAATCTTAACACCATCTGACTCCAATTCTTTTACCAAACGTTGTACTTGCTTTTGGTTCATCCCTGTTAATTGCCTTATTTCTTTATTAGTTAAACTTCGATCTGTCTTTAATATAGATAATATGCGAATTTTGACTGCTTCCTTATCCAAAACTTGCTGACGTTCATATTGCAATTCACCTTTTAACAATTTATATGCGCTTCGTGAAAGAGTAAAGTACCTCCCTTTACCACGTCCAATTGATTCTAATAAATTGAATTCATTTAGCATCTTACTAAGTAATTCACGCGCTTGCTCCATACTCCTTTGAGCAACTTCGGCAGCTATTGAAGTGTCAATTTCTTCATGTCTAATTAAATACTGTAATATAAGCAGATGGTCAACATCAATGTGATTTGTTTCCTGTGCCATATGATTAATTAAGTTTTTGAAATCTTTGTTTAATGGTGAAGATATAAAGGTAAGCTCAATATTACTGCCAACTTCTCTATATATGGGTGGTTCTTTCCCCTCAATTAATAGCGATCGAAAAATCCTTGAAACACCCAGGTTTGAACGGTTGACTAATTTTAATCTATCTAACAAATCCATTAAGTGATTATTCCTAGCTACTGGAGGGTGATGGAGAATATTTTTAGGTGTGATACCACCAACAAACTCTCCTGGATTAGTTAATATTAGCTTATCTTTATATTGCTTCAACATAATAGTGCCATTCATTCGATAATCCCTATGACCAAATGCATTAAGCAAAGCTTCTCTTAAAGCAATTGTCGGATAAGTACTAAACTCTGGATGCACAAGTCCAGATTCTACAGTAACCATTGGGTTATCGACAGCTATATACCGTTCCAATTCATACAGTGCTACTGGAATAGCATGAGTTCCGTCATCTCGATGAGAATAATCAGTATCACTAATCATCTTTCTATACGACCATTTGTATTGTGGAATAAATTTTGAAATAGCTTCAGGTTTTCCAACAAGTAGCAGGGAACCTTTAGTAAAATAATTTTCCTTTAACGCACCGATTGACCTCAATAAATCTTCATCAGATAACGTCAAAAGGGTTTCATCGACTCTTTCTCTAGACATAATTTCGCGGACGCGCTCCATTGCTGAATGTGAGAATAGATTCTGCCAGTCCTCATGGATTATTTCATCAGTAAAGTCCAACTGTGATGAAGTATCCATCATTTTACGCCTTAAAGACCCTGTATAAGGAAGACAATCCTTTCCCTGTCTTATCGTTGCAGAACCATCAGTCGTAGTGTAAGGAGGCATACCTGGAAATACATTCATCAACAGTAGGCGTGTTGAGCCTTCTGGTACTGTTATATCTTCAAAAACTGGTGTTAGGTGCGGATCAGTTTTTTCATATATCCTTTTTTGAAATATTGTAGTATCTACGTCTTTGGGAACACCTAATATAGCATTAGATCTCCCTATAACTTTATCTGCAACACCAAATACAACACTACCGCCTCCACCGTTTGCCATACATACTGCCATTTTTAACATTAACTTAATGTTGTCATCAAAACTTCTTGTTATCCATTGCTTGAAATCTAATCGTTGTGATTCTAGATCATCAGCAATATTTGTTTCTAACTTATCTAGCAGTTTATAAACTTCATCTTTAGAGATCATCAAATTTTCACCTCCCTGAATTAAAGAAAATCTTAACTATATATCACTGAATTAAACATGTACATCATTATTATTTTCATTACCCTATAATTCAATTAGTTATAAAAATTTTATTTAACATTTTAAATTGTTTCTAGAAAATGTTTCATAATTGGAGTTGTTTGTTCTTAATTTATTTTTGTTAATTTGTTTATATCACTTTTATTTATTTAAAACTACTAGAATAATTGAATTTGTTGGCTTTTCTCTTTATTATCACCTAGAATATAACCAATATTTTTATATCCCTTTAAACGTTTTTCAAACATATTCTGTAATACACCAACCTTCGAATCTACATAATCAAACACTTTCACTTCATTTTTATTACTATGATTACGGTGAAGCCGTCCTACATACTGTTGTAATGTTCCTTTCCAAGAGATTGGCATGGTTAGAAAGAGGGTATCTAATCTCGAATCATCAAATCCTTCTCCAATATATTTCCCTGTTGCAATTAGTAATCTCTCCTCACTCTCAGGTAAATTAATTAACTTTTCTAGAGCCTGTTTCCGTTCTTTCTTTTTCATGGCTCCTGATAAGATAATAATATTTTTAGCAAATCCCTTGAAAAGCTCATATAGCTCATCTACATGGTCTAAGCGTTCCGTTAACACTATAGGTGATCGTTTTTCATCTAGAGCTT
>SKOL01000138.1 GCA_007120055.1 Anaerobacillus sp. | reverse complement strand
GACAAAATCAGTTTTTAGCTTGTTCATTTCATCCAGAATTAACGGCAGATGCTCGTTTTCATCAATATTTTGTCGACGTTGTTAAAGAAACGAAAAGTAAATGTTTAAATGTATAAGTTTTGGTTAAATATAAAGAAATAAATAAGTGGAAATGCAGTGAAAGGAAATAGTAACATTGAGACTATTTACAGAGAGTCGATGGTAGGTGCAAATCGATATTAGTGCAGTGTGAATCCATCCTTGAGTAGATTATTGAACGAAGTGCTTGTACTTTTATTAGGTAATTCCGGTTCACCACCGTTACTAAGGTGCTAAGAGAAAGAGTAACTATTGATGCTCTTTAATTAGGGTGGCAACGCGGGTAAACTCTCGTCCCTTTATTTTGGGACGGGAGTTTTTTATTTTTTTTAGGAAATAGTTTAGAGAAGGCTTGGAATCATTCCTTAGCTTTTTTAAAACGTTATAATATTGAGTGAATTTCATAATTACCAAAAACGAGCCACATCACGCAATATATAGTTTGCGAATGGTTTTGGCGCAACTATATATTGACCTTAGTGGAGAGAATAATGAATTATGAAATTCATTAATTAAGAAAAACTAGGAGGTACTGTAATGTTAGATGTAAAAGTTTTAAGAGCTAATTTTGATGAAGTAAAAAAGAAACTTGAAAACCGTGGTGAAAAAATTGCTGATTTAGATCGTTTTGGTGAACTTGACCAAAAACGAAGAGAAGTGATTGCTCATGCAGAGCAATTAAAAAGCCGAAGAAATACGGTATCCCAAGAAGTAGCGAAATTAAAACGGGAAAAACAAGATGCCGACCCTCTAATAAAGGAAATGAAAGAAGTATCTGAAGAAGTTAAACAACTTGATGAACAGTTACGTGAGGTTGAAGGAAAGCTAGAGGGAATATTATTAACAATTCCAAATATCCCTCATGAGAGTACTCCAATAGGTTTAACTGAAGACGACAACGTTTGTGTTCGTACTTGGGGAGAGGCTCCTAACTTCGCATTTGATGCGAAGGCGCATTGGGACATTGCCACAAACTTAAATATGTTAGATTTTGAACGTGCATCAAAAGTTACAGGTAGCCGTTTTGTTTTTTATAAAGGAAAAGGGGCGCGACTAGAGCGAGCGTTAATCAATTTCATGATGGATCTTCACCAAGACGAGCACGGTTATGAGGAAGTATTACCTCCATATTTAGTTAACCGAACTAGTATGACTGGGACAGGACAACTACCGAAATTTGAAGAAGATGCATTTAAAATTCGTGAAGAAGATTACTTTTTAGTTCCAACTGCGGAAGTTCCTGTAACGAATATGCACCGTGATGAAATTATTGATGGAGAACAACTCCCAATTACTTATACGGCATATAGCTCTTGTTTCCGTTCTGAAGCCGGTTCTGCAGGGAGAGATACGAGAGGGTTAATTCGTCAACATCAATTTAATAAAGTTGAGTTAGTAAGGTTTGTAAAGCCTGAAGAATCTTATGAGCAGTTAGAGCTTTTAACAGGCCATGCCGAAAAAGTCCTGCAGCTGTTAAAGCTTCCATACCGAGTGATGAGTATGTGTACTGGCGACCTTGGTTTTACAGCAGCGAAAAAATACGATATTGAAGTTTGGATTCCCAACTCTGATACGTACCGTGAAATTTCTTCATGTAGTAATTTTGAGGACTTTCAAGCAAGAAGAGCTAACATTCGTTTTAGAAGAGAAGCGAAAGGAAAGACAGAGTTCGTTCATACATTAAATGGTTCAGGACTTGCTATTGGTCGAACAGTCGCTGCCATTTTAGAAAATTACCAGCAGGAAGACGGCTCTGTAGTAGTTCCAGAAGTTTTAGTTCCTTATATGGGTGGAGTATCTATTTTAAACTAATAATTTTAGTAGGCTATTTTCGAAAATAAAGAGGCTTACCAGAAATTTATCTGCTTACCATTGTAATGGCGGATAGCTTCTTGGGAGCCTCTTCTTAATTTTATAATGAATCGAAACATAAAACGTTAGTTATGAGTAGTATTTTAAATCAAGTTATCACTTCATATAAACTTCTGGTTTTTAAAATTACGAATGTATAAATATTAGATTATAAAAATAAAAAAATATGGAATTGGATTAAATGAAGGTGAAACACCTTTAATTATAAAGGAAAATAGAGCTATAAAAATTATAGAAACCAAAGGATGATGTTATTCTATGCATGGAAGGTAAATATTTATAAATTTTATCAGTATAGATTTGTAATATAAAATTTTTAATAAAGAGTCAAATAAGAATAACGAAAAAAGAAACATTGAATCATTTTATTTTGAAAAATGTAATATAGAACACTTGAAAAATAATTATCTGTAAATTCAAATTATTTTTTGTAATATTGTTGACATATAAAAAAGGATGTTGTAATATTCATTTAGTGGTAAAATTCATTATTTTCAAAAAACATTTATTGTAATAAAGTTTTTGACAATATAGTAATTAATAGCTTTATAGATTACTATAATAGTTTCACTAAATAAGTACAAAGAAGTTAAAGGCATGTTGATAAAGTTAGAGTTAGGTCACTTTGTATTTCGCTATTATTTGAAATATTGCTAACCGCAGATTAAAGAGCCAAACTCTACATTAAATAATCAAAATATTCTGAAGGGGGAAGTGCATTGAAAAAGAAATCGCTTTTACTATTGTTAAGTTTAATTTTCATGTTGTCACTATTTTTAGTGGCGTGTGGAGGAGAGAAGTCCTCGACTGATGATCAAGGAGGAGACACATCTGCACCGTCAGATAACGAAACAGATGAGGGAACAGATGATGAACCTGCTGCAGAGGGACCACAATATGGTGGTGAAATCGTATTAGG
>SKOL01000443.1 GCA_007120055.1 Anaerobacillus sp. | reverse complement strand
TTGCTGGACAAAATATCGAAGCCTTTTATTTATCGATTGAGCATATGAAACCGACGGTCGTTGGCTTGAATTGTGCTACTGGGCCAGAGTTTATGCAAGATCATATTCGTTCATTAGCCAACCTTGCACAATCGGCAGTGATCTGTTTTCCAAATGCTGGCCTACCAGATGAAGAAGGGCATTATCACGAATCTCCAGAAATGCTTGCAAGAAAGCTTAAGCAATTTGCTGAAAACGGTTGGCTAAACGTTGTAGGTGGCTGTTGCGGCACAACACCAGATCATGTTCGTGCTATACGTAAAGGCATCGAGAATATGTCACCACGTCCAATAAATTCAGACTCTACTCATGCATTAAGTGGAATTGAGCCACTCATATATGACGAAACGATGAGACCTTTATTTGTTGGAGAGCGAACGAATGTCATAGGTTCTAGAAAATTTAAAACGTTAATTAAAGAAGGGCAATTTGAAGAAGCTTCAGAAATTGCTCGTGCCCAAGTGAAGAAAGGCGCCCATATCATTGACATTTGTTTAGCTGATCCTGATAGCGATGAAATTGAAGATATAGAGAATTTTTTGCCATATGTCATTAATAAAGTGAAGGTCCCGTTAATGATCGATTCTACAGATGAAAAAGTAATAGAACGAGCTCTTACTTATTCCCAAGGGAAAGCCGTTATTAACTCGATTAATCTAGAAGATGGCCAAGAGCGATTTGAAAGTATTGCTCCGATCATTCATAAGTATGGAGCGGCAGTTGTTGTCGGGACGATCGATGAAAAAGGGATGGCTGTTACGGCAGACAGAAAGCTTGAAGTTGCCTTAAGATCATATGACCTTCTTGTTAACCGATACGGTATTAATCCGAAAGATATTATTTTTGATCCACTCGTTTTTCCAGTAGGAACGGGCGATGAACAATATATCGGTTCAGCACAAGCGACGGTTGAAGGAATTAAAAAAATTAAAAAAAACCTCCCAGATTGTTTAATGATATTAGGTATTAGTAATGTTTCTTTCGGTCTTCCACCAGTAGGAAGAGAAATTTTAAATTCGGTATTTTTGTATCACTGTACACAAGCCGGGCTTGATTTTGCGATCGTCAATACTGAAAAATTAGAGAGGTTTGCTTCTATACGAGAAGAAGAACGCGCTTTAGCTGAAAAATTACTTTTTGAAACGACAGATGAAATATTAGCTGAGTTTACTGCTTTTTATCGGGGGAAAAAGAAAGAAGAAAAGAAAGCGCAAGATAATTTATCTTTAGAAGAGCGATTGCAAAGTTATATCGTAGAAGGGACAAAAGAGGGGCTTATCCCGGATTTACAATTAGCATTACAAAAATATGCGACTCCATTAGAAGTCGTTAATGGCCCTTTGATGGACGGAATGGATACAGTAGGGAAGTTATTTAATAACAATGAATTGATCGTAGCTGAAGTATTACAAAGTGCAGAAGTGATGAAAGCCTCTGTTCAGTTTTTAGAACAATTTATGGAGAAAAAAGATGATAGTGGAAAAGGAAAAATTTTACTAGCCACTGTTAAAGGTGATGTTCACGATATCGGTAAAAATTTAGTCGAAATCATATTGAGTAATAACGGATTTAAAGTTGTTAACTTAGGGATCAAAGTTACTTCAAATGAATTAATCGAAGCTATAAAAAGAGAAAAACCAGATGCGGTTGGCCTATCAGGTCTATTGGTGAAGTCTGCCCAGCAAATGGTACTGACAGCTAATGATTTACGAGAACAAAAAATATCAATCCCAGTATTAGTTGGTGGGGCTGCGCTAACTAGAAAGTTTACGGAAACAAAAATTCAAGCGCAGTACGATGGAAATGTTCTTTATGCGAAAGATGCGATGAATGGATTAGAATTAGCAAATAAACTTTTTAATAAACAAGGTGCAATAAAGGAAGTAAATAAGCAAAAAGATGTTAGTGGAAAAATTGAGACTTTAGAGGAAGAAAAAATAACCGAAAGACCAGTCGTTCAAAGGAGGTCAACTGTATCGACGACTAAACCGATACATGTTCCGAACGACTTAAGGAAACACTCGTATATAGATTATAAGTTGACACATATAAAGCCTTATATAAACTTACAAACACTATTAGGTAAACATTTAGGTTTAAAGGGGAAAGTCGACCGTCTATTAAAGGAAGGTAATGAAAAAGCCGTTGACCTTAAAGAGAAATTGGATGATTTATTTAATGATATTGTTAAAAATCAGCTTATAAAAGCACAAGGTATTTATCAATTTTTTCCTGCTCAATCAGAGGGGGATGACATCATTATTTATGACCCTAAAAGCGGAACTGAGGAAATTCAACGCTTTACCTTCCCAAGGCAAACGAAAGAACCGTATTTATGTTTAGCAGATTTCGTTCGTCCGATCTCATCAGGAGAAATCGATTATGTCGGTTTATTTGCAGTTACCGCAGGAGTAGGAGTCAGACAACTAGCGAACGAATGGAAAGAGCAAGGTGAATATTTAAAAAGTCATTTATTACAAGCGACAGCACTTGAATTAGCTGAAGCCTTTGCTGAACAGCTTCATCATTCGATGCGAAATTCATGGGGAATTCCAGATGATCCTGAATTAACGATGCAACAACGCTTTTCTGCAAAGTATCAAGGAATGAGGGTATCTTTTGGATATCCAGCATGCCCTGATTTAGCAGACCAGAAAAAGCTTTTCGAATTGTTAAATCCGCAAGAAATCGGAATTACCTTAACAGATGAATACATGATGGATCCGGAAGCTTCCGTTTCTGCGATGGTATTTGCTCACCCTGAAGCTCGATATTTCAATGTTGAAGAATCAAAAACTTAATTTTTGTTTACAAAATGGCATCACAGATATA
>SKOL01000161.1 GCA_007120055.1 Anaerobacillus sp. | reverse complement strand
TCATTGTGATTATTGCAGAAAAGAGTATATATCTGAAAGGGTTAAAAAGCGTAAGTTCTGCAGCAATGACTGCTATGTAAGAGATCGATTTTTTAGAGAAGAGGATAGTATGGAAATTTTAGAGAAAATTAAAAAGAGAAAAAAGGTTGATTATATACCTAAATGGCTAGAAGATTTGTTGCTTTCGTATCTAAAAAACTAGACTTTTATAGGGTACTACTATCGGAATTATGGGTATAATTTAAGGAGAAAATCATAACGATTTTTTTAAAACCAATCGCAATGGTAATAGGGGTTTGAATATTTCGATAATTCTCCGTAATGCTCCAAACTGTAACTACGAATAAATACCCATTCGAGTATGCTCCGATAGTCGAGGCCACCTTCTCGCGAAATTCAAACTTTAGCGAAAATGTATCAAGTGTAAATGATAACACATGTGGAGACAGTCGCGTTGATAGAGTTGAAGTAGTTGGTATCACTGGGGTTAGTGGATTTTAACAGAATATTTAAGTGTGTTTTATGTTCCCTCAGACTAATAATTTGGGGGAATTTTTTGTTCTATAGTAGTAGCAGTTTTTTTAACCATGAACTAGTCTATTTTACAGTTCACAAAAAATACAAAGTAAACCAACTATATCTTAACAAATTAATATTAACGTTCTAATTAATGGGCCTGTAAAACTTCTTTAAATTTATTTGTTTTAATTGTCCTCCTTGTGGTTTGGAGAAAATTGGTTGAGTTGTTATCCCGTTAAAAGCTGACACAAAACTGTCAGTACCGTCAAAAAGAAACTTGCCATGTATATGTTAATATTAAATCACAGAATAATAATACTAAAAACTATAATTACAATTTTAAGTACAAAATACGTTAAATGTAGACATCTTGATTTTGAAGATAGTGCTTTAGGTTGGAAAAGATAGAGAGAAATTCCAATGAAATGCACATAACGTATTTGAAAAGGGGGAGATATTATGAAAAAAGTGATTGTGGCAATGACTTTAGTTTTGCTGTTGCTAATAACAGCGTGTAGCTCTGAAACAGTGGAAGAGCAGGAATATCAGAGGTATTCAGCAAACTTTTTAGATATATTTGATACGGTTGTCCAAGTAATAGGCTACACGACTTCAGAAGATGAGTTTAATGAGTATGTTGCAGAAGTTAATGAGCGATTTCAAAAGTTTCATAAATTATACGACAAGTTTAATGAATACGAAGGAATTAATAATTTAAAAACGATAAATAACAACGCAGGCATTAAGCCCGTAGAGGTCGATCAGGAAATAATTGATATTATTTTATTTTCAAAGGAATGGAATGAACGTACACACGGTAAAATGAATATTGCGCTTGGAAACTTAATCGGAATTTGGGACGATACGATGACAGAGGCCATCGAAAATCCTGAATTAGCAAAACTTCCTTCCATGGATGAATTACAAACTGCATCTATGCACGGTAACATTGATGATATCATTATTGACCAAGAAGCGAGTACTGTATATTTAGCAGATGAGAATATGAGTTTAGATTTTGGAGCAATAGCCAAAGGCTTTGCTGCTGATATAGTTGGTAATGATCTAATAGAAAAAGGTTTTACTTCAGGGGTAATTATATCAGGTGGAAACTGGAAGGTTTTAGGGCCACCCCAAGAGCAGGATAGGGACTACTGGATTGTTGGAATTCAAAACCCAGAGAAACCGTATGTTGTTGATGAATCAGCGATATTAGAAAGTGTGATGCTTAAAAATGAATCTATAGACACTAGTGGTGATTATGAGAGGTTTGTAATGATTGATGGTATACGTGCACATCATCTAATTGATCCGGACACATTAATGCCTGGAAATTATCATCGAGGAGTGACGGTTTTAGCTAAAGATGCAAGTGTGACAGAATATTTAACTACCGAATTGTTTTTATTGCCGTATGAAGAAGGGCGAGCTCTAGTTGATAGCCTCGATGGTATCGAAGCACTCTGGGTCATGGAGGACGGAACGGTAAAAGCAACTGAAGGGATGAAAAGTAGTTTGCGATAGTAAGAGGGCGTTTTTCAAAAAATAATAGACGGCTATTAATTCAGCCTATATTAAAAGGTTAATAGAGGAAATAGTTAAGGGGGGACGATCGTGAAAAAATCTAAAAAGATGACACGTGGGGATTTTCTTATGCTTCTTTTTACTGGAACTGTTGCGGGAGGGTTGTTTCTGTGGACAGGGAGCTCAAATTGGATCAGTAGGTTTACAAGAGAAGAAGGTGATCCGCTGATCGCAAAAATTGAAAGAGATGGAAAAAAGGTAACAGAAATTGACCTAAATGCAGTTACAGAAAAACAATATATTGATTTTGAGGAAGGAATCCCGGTAACAATTGAAATAGAACCAGGGAAAATTCGATTTTTAAAAGCGGGATGTCCAGATCAAATATGCGTAAATGCTGGCTGGTTGACAAGAGAAGGGCATATCGCTGTGTGCCTGCCTTCTAGAACCGTGGTGTCTATCGCATAGATACCACGTAGTTATTGTGAACTAAATATTTTCACATGAGAAACTAGCCGAAAAGGTAGGTTTTTGCGATGAGCAAACAGATGAGCAAATATAAAAAACAAGGTATTATTATTATTCTCGTTACAAATGCAATTTTAATTTCACTACTAGAATTTTTTGTTTTTATTCCATTACCAATTCCCGGGGTTAAATTAGGGTTGGCCAATATTATTACGCTTCTTGCGATCATTTTCTTAAGCTTTAGAAGTGTAATTAACATTGTGCTTATCCGCTGTATCGTTGTTGCCGTCTTGACAAGAGGGGTTTTGACGTTAGCATTTAGCTTAAGTGGTGGTATCCTTAGCGCTATCGTTATGTGGGTGATG
>SKOL01000629.1 GCA_007120055.1 Anaerobacillus sp. | reverse complement strand
TCCAGGGATCGTCTCATCTCTATTTCCTCTTGTCGGTCGTGGATTTCTTGCCATTTATGATCACCTCCTAAATAATTAACTTGCCCTAAATGCTATTTATTATTAGAAAGCGCCTATTAATACCTTCTTTTACCCTAAAAACAAATCTTCCGGATCTTCTAACAGCTGTTTCACTTTTTCTAAAAAACTAACGGCTTCTTTCCCGTCAATAATCCGGTGATCATACGAAAGGGCGATATACATCATTGGACGATTTTCTTGTTTGTCATCATCAATCGCAACAGGACGCTTTTGAATTTTATGCATACCTAAAATCCCTACTTGCGGACTATTTAAAATAGGCGTTGACCATAACGATCCGTAAACTCCACCGTTAGTAATTGTAAACGTCCCCCCTTGGAGATCACCCAACTTTAGTTTATTATCTCGAGCCTTCATCGCTAAATCAGATATCTTTTTTTCAATTTCAGCAAAACTAAGGCGATCAGCTTCACGAACTACTGGTACCACTAAACCTTCATCTGTAGAAACTGCTACTCCGATATCGTAAAATTTCTTTAAGATAATTTCATCTTCTTGAATTTCGGCATTTAATAACGGAAATTGTTTTAATGCAACAACTACTGCTTTTGTAAACAGCGACATGAATCCTAGCTTTACACCGTGTTGCTCGTAAAATTTATCTTTTCGACGATTACGAAGTTTCACCACTTCTGTCATATCAACTTCGTTATAAGTTGTGAGCATTGCTGCTGTTTGTTGGGCTTCGACTAAGCGTTTCGCAATGGTTTGGCGACGTCGTGACATTTTGATGCGTTCAACCCGTTCGGTGCTAAAGTCACTTTGATTCCACTTTCCTTCTGTTTGCCTCTCTGCTTCACGTGTATTATTTTTTGCGGCATTTTTTATGTCTTCAACCTTTAGCTGATTTTTCTCATCTGACTGACGTTTAGCTTCATAACCATCAACATCTTGCTTTCTGACTCTTCCTAATGGGTCTGTCGACGTAATTGCATTTAAGTTTATCCCTTTTTCCCTCGCATGTTTTCTTGCTGACGGAAATGCGAGGGGCCTCTGTTGTCCTTGAGTAGGAGAACCTTGATCTATTTCACTTTCGCTAGAGCTGCTTCCTTTAGCATCATTCATTTTTGGAGTCGGCCGAGAGACTAACTCTTCTCCTTCATCAGCAATAACAGCGATTACCTCACCAACTTTAACGGTATCTCCCGATTGTTTTAACACTTCTTTTAAAACACCTGAATAATCTGAGTTTAGTTCAACATTGACTTTATCTGTTTCTAACTCGACAACGATATCTCCTTTATTAATTATATCTCCAGGCTTTTTTAACCATTCTGCCACTGTTCCTTCAGTTACCGATTCAGCAAGTTGTGGGACAATTATTTCATTCATCGTTCATGCCTCCCTTTTTAAATTTCAGAGCTTCTGTAATAATACGTTTTTGCTCCAGCTTATGAGCCGTTGGATCACCTTCTGCTGGACTTGAACGATTTGGTCGTCCGATATAACGAACAGAAACGTTTTTCGGGACGACAGAACGAATTTTTAAATTTATATAAAACCATGCACCCATATTTTTAGGCTCCTCTTGCACCCAAACAATTTCTTGTAGCGATGGGAAGCGAGAAAGAATTTCAATTATATTTTCTTTTGGAAATGGATATAACTGCTCAACCGACATTATATGAAGCTCGTCAAGTGACTGTTTCTCATCAGTTAATGCTTCTTTAAGATCTACCGCTATTTTTCCACTACATAAAACAAGTCTCGTCACTTCTTCAGGATGATTTAAAACTTTCTGTTCGATCAGCGGTTCAAAACTTCCTTCGGCTAATTGTAAGGGGGACGATGCCGTTAAACGATGACGCAACAAACTTTTCGGCGTCATTAAAACGAGCGGACGAACATTGTCACGTCCTAACATGGCCGCTTGCTTTCGTAAAATATGAAAGTACTGGGCGGAATTCGTTAAATTAGCTACCGTCCAATTATTTTCAGCTGCTAACTGAAGAAAACGTTCTAATCTTGCACTTGAGTGTTCTGGTCCTTGCCCTTCATATCCATGTGGTAGTAAAAAGACGATTCCTGACTTTTGGCGCCATTTCGCACGTCCACTAGAAACAAATTGATCAAATAACACTTGAGCACCGTTAGCAAAATCACCGTATTGCGCTTCCCATAAAACGAGCGTCTTTTGGGCGATGACATTATAACCATACTCAAAGCCGACAACCGCCGCTTCAGACAAAGGACTATTATGAATCGCAAATGAAGCATTACTTGTTTTTAATTGATGGAGTGGGGAAAATTTCGTCCCGTGCTCGTAATCATTTAAAACAAGATGACGCTGAGCAAACGTACCTCTTTCTGAATCTTGCCCTGTTAATCTTATCGGTGTTCCATCATTTAAGATTGTTGCAAACGCCAACACTTCAGCGTGTGCCCAATCGACTTTTCCACCCTCTTCAAAACTAGCTTTTCGTCGCTTTAAAATTTTTTCTAATTTAGGGAAGATCGAAAACTCGTTAGGCCAACTTAGCAATTGTTGATTGATCTGTCGTAATATTTCTATTGGTACATTCCTCTCACTTTTTTGAGACAAAGATTCATTTTCATTTTCAATTACTTCATTTTCGGATAGAGTAGCTCCATTTATTACTTTCTCGTACCCCTCTTGAAGCTTTTGCTTTACCTTTTTTTCAAATTCGGTATCATCAGTGATAACTCCATTTTTGGTTAGCTTTTCTTTGTAAAGTGTTTTCACCGTTGAATGCTTTCGAATAAATTCATACATTTTCGGCTGAGTGATCGCTGGTTCATCCATTTCGTTGTGCCCATAGCGACGATAGCCGATGAGATCAATAATAAAGTCGCGCTTAAATGCTTGACGGTATTCAAAAGCTAACTGCATCACCGATATGCAAGCTTCTGGATCATCAGCGTTCACATGTATAATTGGGATTTCAAAACCTTTCGCTAAATCGCTTGCATACGTTGTTGATCGAGAATCAATACTATCGGTCGTAAAACCAATTAAATTATTGGCAATAATATGAATACTTCCACCAATTTTATATCCATTTAAACCGCTTAAGTTTAACGTTTCAGCAACGATTCCTTGCCCTGCAAAAGCAGCATCACCGTGAATGATCAATGAGAGCGCCTTAGACGTATCCTGCTCTGGATACCCTCTCGTTGAGCGATAATCTTGAACCGCTCTCGTAAATCCTTGCACGACTGGACCGACAAATTCCAAATGACTTGGATTATTCGCAAGTGTTATCATTGCTTTTTTCTGTTTCAGCTGTAAATCAGCGCCTAAATGATATTTTACATCTCCCGTCCAGCCAAAATTTATCCCTGTCGAACCTTCAGAGGGCACTAACTCTTTATTTGGTGCTTGCTGAAACTCGGAAAAAATCTGTTCATAAGGTTTTCCTAAAACATGTGCTAAAACATTCAGCCTACCGCGATGCGCCATACCGATTAACACATTCTTCACTCCATCTAGTAACGCTTTCTGAATGACGTTTTGTAACATCGGAACAAGTGCATCTAACCCTTCAACAGAAAAACGCTTTTGACCGACAAATGTTCGTTGTATAAAATTTTCAAACTCTTCAACTTCTGTTAAACTCTTTAACAAGTTAATTTTTTTATCTTTCGTAAAACTTTGATATAGTCGCCCCTGTTCAATTTTATCTATCAACCATTCTCGCTCTTCTTTGTTGTGAACATGACTAAACTCAATGCCAATCGTTTTTGTGTAGCATTGTTTTAAATATAAAAATGCTTCATACGCATTTTCTAAATTTACTCCTTCACATGAACAAATAATTTGAGCAGACATTTTTTCTAAATCGGTTTTTGTCAGGTGAAAATCTTCTAACTGAAGCTGTTTCGTAGGTTTGTTACTTTCAATTGGGCATAGGTTAGCATATTGGTGACCGTAATTACGAATGTAATCAGCTAATTTAGTAGCGGCGACGACTTTTAATACTTCGTCATTATCTCGCAAAACTGTAGATCTCCCATTTATTTCCCCATTTAAAGGGGGGACCCAATGATCAAATAAACTCCTCATCTCTTCGTCTATTTCAGTTCGGCCTTCACGATATTGTTCATATAGATCGATCAAATAAGCTAAATTGAGTCCAGAAATGTTGTTCCAAGGATTTTCGTTGTTGTCATTGTTTTTTCGCATCCAACAAACCTCCAATGATTGAACATATGCATACTACTGATACTTTGCTCACAAATTTAAACTTAAACTATATAACCATCATACGTTAACAACACTAACATAGTGTTAATTAACTTTTCAAGAAAGCGTTTCCGTTTTAAAAAGACTATTTTCGCCAAACTTTTGGGGTTTACTTTTAGGTATATGGCCGCATTTAATAATGATTTTTAGACAGACGACAAAAAAGCCTGATCCCCGATGCCGGCAAGCACTGAAGATCAGACCTTATTAATGAATTTCATAATTCAATTTGTTCGCCATTAAGATCTATATGTAGTTGCGTTAAACCGCTCACAACTACATATAGTTTCATATGGCTCAAATAAGGTCATTATGAAATTCACTCCTTATAAATAAATTTATTAAATTCCCTTATATGCTTTACGATAAATATCCGCAAGCTCTGTTACGAGTGGTAACTTAGGATTCGCTGTCGTACATTGGTCTTCAAAAGCACGTTCTGAAAGTTGTTCAACTTTCAAATCAAATTCTTTTTTGTTCACACCGCAAGCTTCGATACTCATCGGAATATCTAACTCTTGCGCTAATTTTACGATCGCTTGAACTAAGCTTTCTACTCCTTCTTCGGTCGTACTTGCTGGAAGGCCTAGCATTCTTGCGATCTCAGCATAGCGCTCATTAGCTATAAAGTGCTCATACTTCGGAAAAGCGGTAAACTTTTTCGGCTTTTTCGCATTGTAACGAATGACATGCGGCATTAAAATCGTATTTGCACGCCCGTGTGGGATGTGGAATTCCGCGCCTAATTTATGTGCTAAACTATGGTTTATTCCTAAGAATGCATTCGCAAACGCCATGCCGGCAATCGTTGAGGCGTTATGCATTTTTTCACGTGCTACTTCATCACTACCGTTTCGGTATGCTGTCGGCAAGTGTTTAAATACTAACTGGATCGCCTTCATCGCTAATCCGTCGGTATAGTCATTTGCCATGATCGACACATACGCCTCAATTGCGTGAGTTAATACGTCCATACCAGTGTCCGCTGTTACGTGTTTCGGTACGGTCATGACAAATTGTGGATCAATGATCGCTACATCTGGAGTTAACTCATAATCAGCTAACGGATATTTTACATTGTTTTCTTTATCGGTAATTACTGAAAACGACGTAACTTCTGAACCTGTTCCTGAAGTTGTCGGTATTGCTACAAACTGAGCCTTTCCACCAAGGTTTGGATATTTAAATACACGTTTACGAATGTCTAAAAACTTTTGTTTTAAGCCGTTAAAATCCGTTTCAGGGTGCTCATAAAATAACCACATCCCTTTTGCTGCATCCATTGCTGAACCGCCACCTAAGGCAATAACGACATCTGGTTGGAAGTTGTGCATCATTTCTGCACCCCTCATCACCGTTTCAATCGATGGATCTGGCTCTACATCTGAGAAAATTTCACAATGAACATAATCCGCTCTTTTTCTCAAGTAGTACAATACTTTGTCTACATAACCTAACTTGACCATGCCTGGATCAGTGACAATGATTGCCTTTGATATGTTCGGCATTTTTGATAAATATTGTGTTGAATGTTTTTCAAAATAAATTTTTGGTGGCACTTTAAACCATTGCATATTCGTATTCCTTCTCGCTAAGCGTTTTATATTTAATAAATGGACAGCACTTACGTTTGAAGAAACTGAGTTACGACCGTAAGAGCCACAACCTAATGTTAATGATGGTAAGAATGCATTGTAAATGTCCCCAATTGCTCCTTGGCTTGATGGTGCGTTCACAATTAAACGCCCTGCCTTCATACGATTTCCAAACTGAGCAATTACATCATCATTGTTGGAGTGAATGACCGCTGAGTGACCGAGCCCACCAAACTCTAACATTTCTTCAGCACGAGTTAAACCTTCTTCTGTCGATTTCGCTTTATAAAAAGCTAATACAGGGCTTAGTTTTTCTCTTGATAGTGGGAATTCTGGACCCACTCCTGTTAATTCAGCAATTAAAATTTTCGTATCTTCTGGAACTTTTACCCCTGCTAGTTTCGCGATTTCATACGGTGGTTTTCCAACGATGTCTGGATTTACAGCACAAGTTTGTTCATTAATAACCAACTTTTCTACTTTCGCCTTTTCGGCTTCATTTAAGAAATAACAACCATTTGCTATCATTTCTGACTTTACTTCTTCATAAATTTCTTTATCAACGATTGCTGCTTGCTCTGATGCACAAATCATTCCGTTATCAAATGTTTTCGATAAGATTAAGTCATTGACGGAACGCTTAACACTTGCTGTTTTTTCAATATAACAAGGGACATTTCCTGGGCCAACACCTAAAGCTGGTTTTCCAGTGCTGTATGCACTTTTCACCATACCTGCTCCACCTGTAGCAAGTACGAGAGCAACTCCTGAATGGTTCATTAGTTGTTGTGTTGCTTCAATCGACGGAGCTTCAATCCATTGAATACAATTTTCCGGTGCGCCTGCTTTAATCGCTGCATCACGAACAACTCGAGCTGCTTCACTACTACACTTTTGAGCCGATGGATGGAAAGCAAAAATAATTGGGTTTCTCGTTTTTACAGCAATCATCGCTTTAAACATCGTCGTTGACGTAGGGTTTGTTACCGGAGTTACACCTGCAACTACTCCAACTGGTTCAGCAATTTGTACAATTCCTTCGTGTTCATTATCATCAATGACACCAACCGTTTTATCGTACTTGATGTTGTGGTAAACATACTCTGTAGCAAACATATTTTTTATAATTTTATCTTCATATATACCTCGTCCAGTTTCTTCAACCGCTAACTTAGCTAAAGGCATATGTTGATCAAGTCCTGCTAACGCCATTTCTTTAACAATTTGATCTATCATTTCTTGGTCAAAACTTAGAAACTCTTTTAACGCCTTTTGACCATTGTCTACTAACGAGTTGATCATTTTTAGTACATCATCTTGTTTTTTCACTTCTTTTTCTGCAACTTTCATAAAATATGTCCTCCTTGTTATATCAACAACTTTTCAATTGTGAAATATTGATCATAATCTGTTAAAAAAGTTGAAATACTACTATAATTACATGGAGTTGATATCATTTATTTTTTCAACTCCAGTTTGATTGTGAAGTACTGAGCATTATCTATTAAAAAAAATTAAGTGGTAGTATAATTGCATGGAATTGATATCACTTTATATTTTTTTCAACTCCAACTCTAGTTCATTTGTGAAACAGTGAGCATAATCTGTTAAAAAATTTTTTATTCACAAACTGGGTTTCTATGAATTTTCGTAATTGAAATATCACTATACATCTTTGAATTTTGCTTTATAATACAAACATAATTGACAGTCCAGATATAAGAAGGGATTGCTTTTCCTTCTTCAAACATCATCGCATCGAACTCATCTCCTACAAGCTCTTCAAACATTTGTTGCGTATACACTTCAGTGTCAGTAGAGAAGTCTTTCCATTGGCATAAGATCATTTAGATCAACTCCTTTTGTTTTCTTGAGTTTATTGTAGCACAGAAAAGTTTGTGAAACAGTGAACAAACTTTGTCTATTTATGAACCGTTTTCATTCTTAATTTTAAAGTGAATGGAAGTTTGCTAGAATCATGAATTTCACTCAGATAAGTAATTTTTCACAAATTCCCACCAAAAAAACTACCTCTCACATCGCTAAAAAACGGTGGTGAGAGGTAGTGTATCAACTTTTTTTCACAATAATTATGTACATAGTGTCATAACACATGCCTTACCGCAGTAAATTTTAACGATTAAAATGGGCGCGCAAACCTTCACCTATTAAGTAAAATCCTATAACTGTATAGGTTATCGCTAATGCTGGAAAAAGTGGTATCCACGTCGCACTTCTAATAGAGGTTCTTGTTTCTCCTAAAAGAGTTGCCCAATTATAGCTCGTATTTTGAATTTCTCCGAAACCAGCACCTAACTGGATCCAAGTCTGTGTAATAAAAATACTAAATACCCCGAGTTGACCGATTAAAATTAACACCTTTCCTAAATCAGAGAAGAAATTAACAATAATTGAAGGTAGTAGCGCTGGGAAGTAATATCTGTAAGCTAACTCCCTCGAAGTGTTACCGATCGTAACCCCAGCTTCTACATATAGTGAATTAGCTACTCCCCTTCCTTCTTGTTGTAAAATATAGCTCACTCTACCTACTTCAATAAAAGCAAGAATGATAATTACAGCAATTAGGCGGTGATCAGAAAAAACGAAAAACGGAATATTCATTAATAAAATCGCTGAAAAAATTGGCGGTAACGCCGAAAAGACTCTGTTCCAACCACTCATTAGCCAATAAAATGGACCTTTTTCACTAATAGCTGCTAAAGCTAGTGGGATAGCAACGAAATACCTTATTAATGTAATTAATAGGACAATAAAGATCGTATCTTTCGCCCCGTGAATAACTAGAGATAATAAGTCCCTCCCTTTACTATCAGTGCCAAATGGATTGTCCGATGAAGGGGGAAATGGCGCTCTCTCAAAGCCGTCTTCACTTATCCGTAACGTTTCTTCCGTGATTTCCTGTTCGACAAAAGGCAAATATGGACCGATCACCATGATTAATAGTAAAAACGATAACATTATGATTCCAATGATAAATGATTTGTTTTTGATCACCGCTTCTCCCTCCTTCTCGGATCTAATGAATCATTGGCAACTTCACTAATGATTTGGGAGATCATGATAATTAGCATGAAGCTAACAGCAATCGCAATAATTAATTCTGGTTCAAAGTTTGACCTTCGACCAACCGATACTGAATTTCTATAATCTATCGCTTGAAAAAGTCGAAAGGCAGCTCCTTGATAGCTAAGTAAATATTCGACCATCAATAAATTTGAAATAATATAAATCGTTAAGCTCGAGCAGTGAGAAAAAATCGTGCTATAACAATTTTTTAGCACATGTTTATAAAGAACTATCTTATTTGATAACCCTTTAGCTTTTGCAACAACGATATATTGAAGTCCTTCTTGTGAAGCGATTGCACTTGATGTTATTCGAGCGACATACATTAACGGCAAAATCGATACGAGAAGCGCCGGAATTAAAAATTCATACCATACTCCTTGTGCAAAGATCGGTATAAATGGAAAATAGCTAATCACTAATAGAAGGATAATAATAATTAGAAAAAAATCTGGAATTGCTTGAAACAAAAAAGTAGTTCCGTTCCCAATAATATTTGATTTCTTTTGTGAATGCCGAAAATCTAAAATTCCTTTTAAAATACCGAAGAATAAACTAATAATAAAAGCTGTCACTATTACTTTTAAACTTCTCGGTAGAAAAATGGCTAAAATCTCTTCTACCGTAAAGTGATGCCTTGTCCCACCTAAGCTCTTATTTTCTATCATATTAGTAAAATAGCTACTTACATTTTTATAGTACGTTTCCCATGAAAATTGATAGTGATATTCCATCACCCCATTTTCTTGGACCATTTGCGCATCCCGAGGAAATAGAATAATTAAAATCAAGATAAATATTATTGCAGTATAAATGAGTGTGTATTTCCCTATTTTAAGTAATACGTGCATATTTCCCACCTTTGATTAAATGACAGAATTTTTAAATTCTTCATTATTTTCCTATAAAAATAAATAGAATGCAACGATTTTATATTAATATAAAAATTTCCTACCTTATCAAGTGGGTGAATTTCATAATTACCTAAAGTGAACCATATCAATCTATATGAAGTTGAGTATGAATTAACGCAACTACAAATGACGAGACCGTGCCTAACCAACTGTCCACTAACCAACAAACCAACTAAATTAACTATTCTGTACAAGAGGGTTTTAACGACGTTTCAAAGGATTTTTATCATTAGATGCCGAAAACATACTTATGCTTAATGTTTGTAACAGTCAATTTCATAATGCCAATAAACTAGCCACTTCCATCTAGTTGAGAACGATTTAACTTAATTAGTTTGAGTGGGCGCAATAATGATTATGAAATTCATTAAACTACATAAAAAAGGGGTGCCCGCGTTGTGAAAATTCGAAAGTTAAAACAAGAAGAAGTAGATTATAGTATTTCTATGTCTGAGTTTGCTTTTCAGTTTAAGCTAACTGAGGAAAGACGACAAAAAAGAAAAGAAGAAATTGACCCTAGTAATACTATCGTCGCTACTGAAAATGAAAAAATAATTTCTAAGGTCACTATTCTACCTTTGGAGACGACAATTCAAGAAAAGACATTTTCTATGGGCGGTGTTTCAGGAGTAGTCACTTGGCCTGAATATCGAAGAAGTGGTTTAGTAAAAACGCTACTAAAGAAAAGTTTGGAGGAAATGAAAGAAAATGGCCAAACGATTTCTTTTCTTTTTCCGTTCTCGATCCCTTTTTACCGGAAATATGGGTGGGAGATTTTCGCTGATAAGAAGCTAGTTACGTTAACAAAGGCGCAAATCCCTCGTTTTAAGACTCAAAAAGGCTCCATCGAGCGCATATCTCCAAACTTCGAATTATTAAACGATATTTATCAACGTTTTGCTCTCGAATTTAACGGGATGCTAGTGCGTGATGAGAAATGGTGGAAAGAGAGAATTTTCGACAACCTAAAAGGGCAAATCGCGGTCTATTATGATGAGC
>SKOL01000563.1 GCA_007120055.1 Anaerobacillus sp. | reverse complement strand
TTCATTATTTATACTACAAATCGGTTGTCATTCTTCCATGACGATCTCATATGAGCGGAGCCTTTCTTTGTGATCATAGATGTGCGAATTAATCATTAATTCATCCGCACCCGTTTCGTCAATAAATCCGTTAAAGGCTGTAAAAATGATCGTAACTGTTCAAGTTGCTCCGGAAATTGATCACCATCATTAATGTTTCGACGTAATGCTTTTGCAGTAGCTTGATCACTACCAGGTGCACGACCTAGTCCTAAATCAATCCTCCCCGGATACATCGATTCCAGAGTGCCAAACTGCTCGGCGATCACTAAAGGCGGATGATTGGGTAACATGATCCCACCTGAACCTACTCGTATACGCGAAGTCCCTCCTGCAATATAGCCAATCAATACAGAAGTCGCAGAGCTAGCAATCCCTGGCATACTGTGATGTTCTGCCACCCAAAAACGATTATAGCCCCACTCTTCAACGTGTCGAGCTAAATCTAAACTATTTTGAAATGCGAAACTTGCTGTCCTTCCTTCTGTAATCGGGGCAAGATCTAATACGGACATCGGTATTTTTTTATTTAAACTCATAACAATCACCCAAACTTCTCTTAATTTATCTCACTGTTACGGAGCCACATTAAAAATAACACAAAATACAGTAAAAAAGATAAAGGTAAATACCCAAGTTAATAATGGCCTTGATAAATGTAACCTTAACATCGGAAACGTAAGTAAATTTACGACAATTGACCAGCCTAATGACCAGCCATGATGATATGTAATAAGTCCAGCTTTTATCGTTATAATTTCAATAAAAGTATAAAAGCAAATCCACAATAAAATATACCAATATTGATGGTGGTTATTCGGATAATTTCCTAAATAAATTAGCGTTGTACAAGTGAACACAACAAAAGAAACTGCGATTGTAATAGCGAAATGATTATTTAGTAACGGTAATGCCGGTGTGGGGTTGAACTTCCATAAATAGTGATCATACGTAACTAACGTTTGTAAAATGCTAATTAAAATAAAGTAAAGAATCGTTGAATAGTACTTCTCCCAGTTTCGCCAATCTCCCCAACGCCATGCAGCAAAAACAAAACCTGCAAAAATGACGATCCTAAACAAAGCAAACACTCCTTGTTAAAAGCTTCCATTACTGTTTAGTATCATCTAAAAATGAGAAAATATCTAAAATAATTAGTAGTAGCACCATTTCTATAACTACTGAATAAATTATATTATGTGAAGTACTTTACAAACCGTATGTTATAAAAGTTGTCCCACTCAAATCGAAGGGAGGTTTGAGCAATGGCATTTGTTTATTTTAGCTTGTTTGTTTTTGTATTATTCTTTCTGATCTACTTTTTTAATAATCTTTGGGTTTCTATTAAGAGAACTGATTTGGAAAAAAACGAAGAACCGTACGAGATTTATCATTATTTAAAACAAAATAACGTTCGCTGTAAGTTAGAACAAGCATATTTATATGATTTTGCAGATGATAAAAAATTTAACTTGTTCGTTCGTAAAAAAGATCTGGAAAGAGCTAAAAGGTTACTAGAAAGACGATCTAAACGTCTTTCGGGATAAAAGTACAGTTATGCTAGTATATTGGTAGAGATGCGAATAACTCCCGTAGGTAAGTTTTACTTCATCTACGGGAGTTATCTGTGTGAATGATTTCTGTTTACGCACTTAAGAATGTTTAGGTCCCTTATTCACCCACGCCACAACAGTTGTCAACAATGGAAAGACTAACATTACGAGTAATAAAGCGGAGTTCGTTTTTTTAATCAAATCTTTGCGACGACTCTCGCCAAAGAAGCTTCTGCTTGAATGTTAAGCGGAAAAGCGAGCACTTCAAACGTTGAAACATCACGTAACTTATGTAAGTTCATTAAGTTTTCAATAATGAAAATCTCATTTTCAAAAAGCAGCTTATGAATTTCAAAAGTATTCCTCTTTCATCGAAATCTTACCTTCTTCCCTAACATCAAGTAAACAGCCATTCCCGATGAAGCGATCAATCGCAAAATCACTTATTAACTCATATCGATCAAGCATATGTCTCGGCAAATCGATATGCGTTCCGATATGCATTCCCGCCTCTAGCTTTGAGTTGTTATATTGGTCACGTTCTAAAAATTTATCTTGGTATAGCTTAACTTCATCATACGGATGAACTGGCATCGCGTTTTTAATAAAAAAATTCGACAAGCGCACCAACACTTGTCGAATCAATTTATTTTATATTTTTTCCGTAGTAAAGTTCATCCATCTCTCGTTTAATAAGCTTTGTGATTTCTTCTTGCTTTTCATCTGCTAATGATTCTTTTTTATAACCGAAAAGATAGTTGTTTAAGTCAAACTCTTTTAATTTTGCTTTCGTGTGGAAAATATTTTCCGGATAAATGTTAACGTCAATCATGTCGTACTCATCTTTTACTTCTTCAGGAATATAGTTTTGGATAGAATTAATATCATGGTCAATAAAAAGCTTATGACCGTTAATATCTCTTGTGAAACCTCGAACACGATAATCCATCGTCATAATATCCGTATCAAACGAATGAATCAAATAGTTTAAAGCTTTTAGTGGTGAAATTTCTCCACAAGTTGCAACGTCAATATCAGCACGAAACGTACTAATCCCTTCATGAGGGTGGTATTCAGGATACGTATGAACAGTAATATGGCTTTTATCTAAGTGCGCTAACACTGTTTCTGGAAGTGGCCCTGGCGATTCTTTGAAAAAGCCTTTAGGGGCATCATCCACTGGTCCTTCAGAAACTAAAATCGTCACACTCGCTCCTTGTGGCTCGTAATCTTGTTTTGCAACATTTAAAATGTGCGCTCCGATAATACTCGTAACATCTTCTAAAATTT
>SKOL01000583.1 GCA_007120055.1 Anaerobacillus sp. | reverse complement strand
TGACTTGTAATAGCTTTGCTTGAAGTTCCATTGAAATTTCGCCAATTTCATCAAGAAATAATGTTCCATTATTAGCTGCTTCAAATTTACCGATTTGAGATTTTGTGGCACCGGTAAAGGCACCTTTTTGATATCCAAATAATTCACTTTCAAGTAATTGACTCGGGATCGCGGCACAATTGACTTTTACAAAGCGCTCCTCACTGCGATTGCTTTCTAAATGAATTGCTTGTGCGCAACGACTTTTTCCCGTTCCGCTCTCTCCTTGTAAAAGTACAGTGATGTTTTGTTTTGATACACGCTCAATTAATTCAAACACCCGCTGCATTTTTTCGCTTTTGCCTACCATGCCATGTAACTTATTCTTTTCCCTGAAAGCATCCTTTAAATATTGGTTCTCTCTATTTAAATCCAACCATTCAACAGCACGTTGTATAACTACCTTTAATTCATCCGCTTTAATTGGCTTCGATAAATAATCAAATGCCCCCATTTTCATCGCTTGTACTGCATCTTCGACTTCCCCATATGCAGTACATAAAATAAAGCAGACATTACTCTCGCCACTCCATTCCTCGAGTAATTTTATCCCTGTGGTATCAGGGAGTAATATATCCATTAACGCGATGTCAATCTCTTCTTTCTCAAAAACCTCTTTAGCGGTAGCGCCATCTGGGGCATCAAATATTTTATAGCCTTCCTTTTCAAGCGTCAATTTCATTAACCTTCTTAATTTCTCATTATCTTCAACGATTAAAATCGTATGATTCATTTTTTCACCTTCTCCCTTATGGTCGTTTTCGTAGAGGCCGTACCCCTTTTTAAAACAATCGTTGTTTACCTATTTAACAATGGCAAAGAAACCGATACTGTTGAACCAACATTGACTTGACTTTCTACTTCTATTTGTCCTTTATGCTCATCAATAATGTCATGGGTGATCGATAAACCTAAACCTGTTCCTTCATGCTTTGTTGAAAAGAACGGATGAAAAATCCGCTTCATTTTTGGTTCGGGTATTCCTACTCCATTATCTTCTAAAACAATTTCCACCTTTCGTAGGTGCTTTATTACGATTACCCGTAATAGGCCACCGTCCTTCTTCTTCATGGCATCCATACTATTTAACAAAATATTTAATAATGCTTGTACTAACTGATTACGATCTCCAGATACGTATAAAGAGAAGCTCGGAATATTTAATTCTAACTCAATATTATCTCGCTTCATTTGATGCGAAGTAAGACGAACAACTTCTTCGACTAACTGTCCAATATCGATATCTTGTTCTTCACTTTTATGGTGACGACTCATCTTTAAAAAACCTGTGACGAGTTCATTTAAGCGCTTCGCTTCTTCTTGTATATCAGTAAGCGCTTCTTTGATCATCGAAGGTCCTGGACCGTTAAGATTTTTTTGCCCTGCTAAAACTTCAAACTCTGCATCGATCACGTCTGAGGCTAGTTGAATCGTCCCTAGCGGATTTTTCACCTCATGAGCCAGACCGGCTGTCATTTGGCCGATCGCCGCTAAATGCTCTGAACGTTGAAGGTGTTGTTCTAATTTTTTCATCTCAGTGTGATCCCAGAACGTCGTTAAAATACCAATAATTTCTCCCTTTTCATCCATTAAAGGAGAGCTTGCTGCTTTTAGCGTCAATTTTTTACTTGTTGCGCTAACATACGAGAATTCTTCTTCGATCTGTTCAAATGGAGTACTAGCATTACTCCATTTAGAAACATGGTTTTGTAGACCTTTTGAAGGTAGAATATCATACTTTTTATTAATAAAATCACTTCGATTTGCTATAAACAACTGAGCTCCAGCCCGATTCATCGAAGTAATCGTTCCTTCTGCATTCGTCGTTAAAACCCCGTAAGGAAAAGATTCTAATATAAATTGTAAAAATCGCTCTTTTTCTTGAAGGGACTCGGCCATATGTTTCATCGCCATAGCTAATGTTTGGATCTCATCTTTTTCTTTTAAAATATTAAAATGCCAACTTTCACCTTGAGCATACTTTGTCGTTTGGTTCGTTAACTCTTTCACTGGTTTTACGATCCAACGCACACTAATAAACAGTAAAATTAGTCCCGAGATTAAAATAAATAACCATCCACCCGTTAACACTTTCATTAAAGTTTGAACAGGTGCATAAGCTTGTTCTTTCGGTTGAATTGAAATAGAGTAAAGTGGCAAATGATCGATAGGGTAGTAACCTGCAATAACGTCTTCTTCATAGAAGGACCCTTTATATACAGAAATTCGACTTTTTTTAACTTCTGGATAAAAACTATAACTTTTTAACGTTTGTGTCGCTTCACTTTTCTCAAGTGTATCAGCGATAATATCCCCATCTTTAGTAACCAAAAGATTCCAACCGTCAGTTCCGATCCGATTATTTTGGATTAGCTTACTTAAATAAGACTTATTTACTCTAGCAATAAGTGCCCCGTCTAAGTCGGTTACTGCATCGTCCTGAACTGGAACTGCAATGAGTATCGAGTGTGATTCATCCGTCGCACCTTTCATACTAGAAATAAAAAAGGCATTTCTCCATCCCGTCTCCTCGAACATTTCATCCATCAATCGCTCGACCTCCGAGGTACTTCGGCTATCATTTACTCGTTGTCCCTCCTCGTTATAATAGGCAATATCTAAAAAGAATGGATCTTTTAAATAGGTAGTTTCAATACGTTCAAGAAGTCTCATCTCATCTTTATCAACGTAATAGTTTTCTACAATACTTTCTAAAACAACCTTTTTTGACTGAAACAGTTCCTGTGTTTGGTTTGCAGTCGTTCTCGCAGCTTGAAGTGTTTGCTCATCCGCCTGTTTTTGTAATGTATATTGAGACATAACAACTGCTAAGATAAAAATAACAGTGAT
>SKOL01000114.1 GCA_007120055.1 Anaerobacillus sp. | reverse complement strand
TGATCATTCAGAACCTACTATTATAATGGGGGATTTTAATCGAAAGCCGAGCTCTAACGCCTATCGCATGATGAGTGAGAAACTTATAGACTGCGCTGCGTCAAACCCTCACTTCACATTCCCTGCGAAAAAGCCCCGCTCACGATTAGATTACATTTTTGTCACTGACCACTTTAAGGTGATCGAAAGTGCAGTTATCGAAAGTGACGTTTCTGATCACTTGCCGGTTGTTGCTTTGCTCGAGCAAGGGCTTGAGTAAAGTAATTTTTGGTTCTGGAGGCATTGACGGACATACAATCCGTTATTGCTAACATATCCTAATTAAAAGCTAGCCAAAATTCGCCCTTCGTATCGATGATGTCCATAATTTCAGAAAACGGAATTTGAAACGTTGGGAAGCCCGCAGCATATGGTCCGATTTCATATGGAGCGAAATATAAATAAAGAGTGTCGTCGTTTACATAAAACGGTTGGTTCGGGGCTATCCCTTGATAAACTCCTGGAAAAACATAACTGTACTGTGGATCTTTTTTAATCATGTTTTCAACGATCTCACTTAATCGCCCGACATAATTACTTTCTTTTATAAACAAATCTTCGAGCTCATAGAAACGACCGTTAATCAAATTGATTTTTGCAAAAGTTTTACTAGGCATTCCATGTGCTGCTCCAAAATAATATTCATCGCTGTAAAGCTCAAGTACGAGTAAATTCTTTTTAAAAAATGTGATGTTAAAGTCACCGCTATAAGTGTATTGTAATTGTTCGTCACGATCAATTTCCTTCAAGTTTGAAAGTTGTTTTAACTTTTTATTTACCTCATTTTCAACTTTTCCACTTTTTAATCCGTCTATTTGAGGATAAAATACAACGTAATTTTTGTTAGGTTCATATTTTTTCTCAAGAACTCGATAACGACGAGTAAGAGGAATAATCGTATTTTGCTTCCAAACAAGCTTGCCTTTTCGGCTTAAATAAGAGACCCGGTTACTTTTTATTACACGGACAAGTCTTCCGATGAGCGACACACTATCAGCGTTGACTACAGCTGGCAAACCTCTTGCTCGGTTTCCAGACCGATCAATGAAGAAAGCTTTCTCGCCATTGAAAACAGAGGCTATCCCTTCGTCGAAAGAGGAAACATGTTCATATAAAAATTCAGTTAACAGCTCACCACTCCAATTGGCAATTGCATATTTAGATCCGAGAAACGGCTTTTCTTCATCTACAGCCATCCCGACAGCAACACGATTGTCACCTAATATCATAATATCGTTATAGACTGGTTGAATGATGTAGTTCCCCTTCTTATCAATCAGTCCGTATTTATTGCGAATATCATTAGAAACATTAACAACTGCTCTACCCTCTTCAAAAGGAAGGCCAGTAGTAAATTTCGGTTCGATCACAACGTTTCCTTTCATATCAATATACCCGTACGGATCATTGAAGGTTTTTTTAAAGGCTAACAGTAGATCTCCGTAATTGCCGACATAAAAATAATGAAACTGATTAGTAATGTTTCCGTGCTTATCGATAAGTGCAAACTTATTTTCTTCCACTTTTACAATAGCTAAGCCATCTTTAAAATCTGTTGCCGTTTCATATTGCAACGGGATGACTATTTCACCTTCTTTATTTAAATAGCCGTAGCGGTAAGCGTCTTTTATCGTATCTGCTACCATTGCTCTGCCGTGCTGATACATACTAATAAAATCATATCCTCTTTTAGTTAAGACTTGGCCGGTCTCATCAATCACGTGAAAGCGGCCATTAAGTACGACGGTCGCTCTCCCTTCGGAAAAATCGATGATCGTCTCAAATTTAGGTACAATAACGAAATCTCCTCTTTTATCAATACATCCAAACTTACCATCTTTTTTTACCGTTGCTAAACCGTTCGCTTGAAAATCACTTGCAAACTCAAAATGAGGGTTAATCTCAAATTCACCCTTGTCATTAATGTAGCCCCACTTCGTTCCTTCTTTTGTTTTTAAAGAAGCACAATATAAGAAATTATTGTTCATACAGATTTCCCCTAAATTATTTTTTTATATTGTATGAACAGTTCGGTAGGGGTGTGCCTACCTGAAAAAAGTCCTCGTGGACAACGTCCCAAATTATGCCCTTCATCATACATTATTTTTGTGTGTATCTTGAAAAACCTGTTTTTGCTAAAAATTAGTAAAAACCTTCGTTTTTCTCATACTATTATTCTTTAACAAAGTTCGTTTGTTAAAAGTAGATCGGAAGGGGAGATTTTATGTATCAATATCCACCATTGAACAAAATTGTTCAAGATGCTGCAATGTATGACATGCTTGCAAACTATTATAAGTATCTTGATCCACAGAAACATATTTATTACTATCAGTTACACTTAATGTGTATGCAACAACTATGTCAAACGGTAGATTATGGAGGGACTCCGTACCGAAGTTCAGGAAACCCGAACAACAGCAATAATAATAACAATAATAATCAGCGTGCAAAGGTTCGTGTACTTCATGCTTCACCAGATGCACCGCGTGTAGACATCTACGTAAATGGTGAAAAAACATTTGAAAACATGATGTATTACCAAATTAGCCCTTATATGGATTTACAAGCAGGCTCTTATGAAATCGAAGTTTATCCTGCTGGTCAAACAAATGATGCCGTATTAAGTGAAAGTGTTACAGTAGAAGCAGGAAAGCACTATACTATTGCTGCTGCCGATCGCCTTGAGGACCTTCGTCTAGTTGTTGTTGAAGACAAACCTGACGTACCACAAGGTAAAACTAAAGTTCGTGTTTGGCACCTATCACCAAACGCTCCACAAGTAGATATTGCTGTTGCTGATGGGGATGTTTTATTTGAAGATGTATCTTTCAGAGAAGCTTCGGATTATCTTGAACTAGATCCTGGAACGGTAACATTAGAAGTTCGGGAAGCAGGCACTGATAATATTGTTTTAACATTACGTGACACAAATTTAAGAGCGAATGAAGTTTATACGGTTGCAGCAATTGGTATTTTTGAAGGACGTCCTCGTTTTGAAGCATTGATTTTAAACCCGTAAGCGAAGAAAGAGGCTGGGACAAAAGTGTCTGACACCACGCGGATCCTAATAAATATAGACGTAAAGATTTATCATATGTCTATATTCGGTATCTAGCGGTGTCTGACACTTTGTTTTGTCCCAGCCTCTTTTTACATTTTTGGACATAATAAATAACAATTGTTTTTTACTTAATGAAATTCACTCAAGTAATAATGCTCGGCTACCGCTCATATTAGTAAATGAGGTGATTTGATGAAAGGATATAAAACTACTCCATGTGTCATTTGCGGAAAAATACACGATACCGCAGCTAACTGTCCGTCTCACCAAGCAATTTGCCCACTGTGTCAAAAGTTAGTGATGAATCAAACGGAGAAGAGTGGATAATCTTACAATTATTAAGTTTCAATAACCCTTTTGGGCGAGGGAGATTGTTTCCACTCTTCAATAGTAGTACTAATATTTTCTTGCCATTCTTTATATGTTGAAAAAACAAACGTTTTTTCATGAATAAGCGTTACTAAATTTTTCAAATCTTCAATAGCTAAGTCTTTTTCATAAATAAATGTGACGATATCAACATACTGCTTCAAGGTGATGGGAACCACGGGAACTGGTTTACCTATCCACGATTCACGGTTTAAAATATAAAACTGCCACATCGTTCTTATGTTCATTGATGATGATAAAAATAAACCGTAAATCTCCTTATCTTGATAACGCTCAATAAATTTATTCACGTGGTCGATCACAGACGAACCTTCGTGCTCCCACTGTCTAACACCTGTCATTAAAGAAACTTCCGGAATTAAAATGAAATGATCATCATAAAGTTCCATATCAGGAGTATTCCCAACCCCTGGCGCAAAAGCTTTAGGGGTTAAATCTTCTTCGATCTTAAAGTTTCTTTTCACATAATGGCGACCTTCAATCGCAACGAGTGATTTCCACGTATTACACTCTAACCATAAAGCTGCCATATCTTCATTACCGTCAATTATATCGTTAAACTTCTCTAATATTTCTACTCTTGCTGTCTCAGTTTTTGAATGATATTTAATAAAAAGCTCTTCGTTTAAGGACACCAACTGCTCCGTTAAATATTGATCTAATTTCGTTAGAGCTTCTTTATCATTGACGACGTCTTCAGTAAGTAAATTAGTTACAGCGTTCGTCCGGTCTCCCCCATTAAAGTTAACGATTTGAGTTTCAGCCCGCTGAAGCTTCGTTTTTAATAACTCTACCTTATTCGTAATGATTTCTTTAATATTGTCTTTATTTTCCCAAGGTAGTGTGATGTTATAGGGGTTCCCAAACCATTCCATATACTTTTCAAAATTATTTTCATCATAATAAGTAAACTCGTAATTTTCTTGTAAAAGTTTCATTTTCACTTTTGCATGTTCAGGAACAAATAGTTTTACGTAGTAGCCCCTACCACGTTGACTAAATAAGCCAGTGTATTCTAATGTTCTGACGAGGGCATCTGCATAGTCTTTATAATACGTTTCTGGCTTGTTTTTAATTTCAGGATAGGCATCATTAAAAATCTTATTAAAAATGGCCGTGACACTTTTAATGTTTGTCTTGTTGGTTAATGCTTCGTATTCGTTACGAAACTTAGTAATCGCTTTTATCGTTTGATCTAGATTATCTATTTGGGTACAACCAAATAGAAAACCTAACTCAAACTTGTTTAAATGATCAAAATGCTTAAATACGTTTAAAATAACCTCCATTGGAAAAACAAAATTCTCATCCTGATCTATTCGCCTATGGGGGCTTCTTCTAACTACACTCGGTGATGGGAAACGCATCTTTAATAATTGTCTAATAAGTAAATTTTCATCGGCACGGCCTTCATTAACAAGTTGGCCGGCCTCTGTAACTTTTATTAAACCGTTAGGAGCAACATAGCCAAGACCGTAAAACTCAAACGTTGTTTTATCGTTTCTACCGGTAGATTCTGTTTCATTTTCATCAAGAAGTCCCGACAAATAGTCATCGTAGGTCGGATAACGTTCCTCAAGCTCTTGTAAATGAGCTCGGTAAATATAATCCCGACGCGCTGGATGAATCGGCTTATCGTTCCAACGACTCATTTTACCCGGGGCTTGATAGTTCCAATTTTCATTTTCTAATGCAGCAAAATAAGGAAACCACCTCAACGTTTTTAAAATACTTCTCGGTTTTGTTCGAAACCACCATGAGTTCACTGCACTTCACTCCTTAAAGTTATTTTTTTCTATTACATCAAAACCCGTTAAAGTAGTGTAAAAAAAGAGACACGGAAAGTGCCTCAAATTAGTAATTTTTTATTAATAAATGTTCTGTATTTTTATCGTTACGATTTTGAAAGCTAACGAGATATTTTTTATCAAAAGCCAATACTTCAAAGCCTCTATCAATATACAAACTTTGGATTAACTCAGTATTCTTAATGACGAGCATCCATTTAGCTTCTGTATTATATAAATAATTCGCAAGCCTTGTTTGGTCTTCAGAAGTAAAGGACATTCCAGCATAATCTGAAAAGTCACTGTCATAAGGCGGGTCTAGGAATATAAAATCGTTTTCTGTTACTTCGATTGTCTCAAAAAACTGTTCAAAATCCAAATTGTAAAGTTCTGTACGTTGTAAATGATTTCTCAATTCACTACTTTTCATATAGTCGATTTTCTTGTTAAATGCTTTGCGGTTGTAGGAAATACCACCGTAAGGAACATTGAATTTCCCATCTCGGTTATACCGAAACATACTAGCATAGCAATATTCGCGAATAAAATAAAAGACTGCGATATGGTCAGGGGTCGTCATGTTTAATTCAGTTTTGTAATTATATAAATAGCGCAAATACATATAGTAAGCGCTTTTGAAAGCTGTCTCGATATTATCTACGATATCAGAGGAAGGTAGCTTCCCTTTTTCACCCTCAATTTTTTTCATGCGCTTCGTTTTGCCAGTTAAGTTTCTTTTTAACTCGGCGATAAATTTGTCTTGTTTAACGTTAAAAGATGCTGCTAGTATTTCTTCGAAGACACTTGAGTACTCCTGCAAAAATTGTTCGATAAATTTATCTAATTCTTCTTTTGTAATGTGGTCTTCAGAGTATTGCTTGTATTTATTAACAAATAACAACTCTTTGTCCAAAACGAAATTTTCGATCGTTAACCAGTTCGCATAAATAGAATCTAGTTTTTCAAAAAAACGTTGATCATTCGTTTTTATTAAATCGTATAAACTCGTCAATTCTGTAAACTTATCATTAATACACATTCTATCTTTGTTCATCGCAAAAAAAACAGCGCCCCCACCGATAAACGGTTCGATGTAACGTCCAAACTGTTCTGGTATGTTCGGTAAAATATGTGTGAGTTCTTTTTCTTTTCCACCCGCCCATTTCATAAATGGTGAGAGTTTGTTGTAAGGAGTAACTGTCACTCTTGTTCACTTCCAATTCATGTACTTAAAGATTCATTCTATTATATCATTTTTTTGGTTAGTTAGGGTTCATAAGACAAGTGAATTATTACATAAATCCCCTGAAATTTTTATCATAATGGCTATAATTATCACTTCACCAACCCATGCTTAAACGCATAAATAACGGCTTGAGTACGGTCGTGAACTTCTAGTTTCCCTAAAATGTTACTGACATGCACTTTGACAGTTTTTAAAGCGATAAAAGCTTCATCAGCGATTTCTTGGTTTGTTTTTCCTTCAGCGATAAGTAGCAAAATTTCCATTTCACGCTCTGTTAGTTGTTCGTGCGGATATGTGACTTTCTTTTGGCGCATTCTTGTCATCATTTTCCCGGTCACTTCAGGTTCTAGGACAGATTGGCCCCGATGTGTGGCGCGGACTGCTTCGGCGATTTCGCTCGCCTTTGATGTTTTTAACATATAGCTCGTCGCTCCTGCTTCTAGGGCTGGGTACACTTTTTCATCATCTAGAAAGCTTGTAACAATAATGACTTTTGCTTCTGGCCATTCCTCAACAATTCTTCGCGTTGCTTCAATACCGTCCATTTCTTTCATGACTAAGTCCATTAAAATAATGTCTGGACGGAGCGCTAACGCAAGCTCGACTCCTTTAGCACCGTTGTCAGCTTCTCCAACCACCTCAATATCAGTTTGTGCTGACAAATACGACGTTACTCCAATTCGGACCATTTCGTGATCATCTACAAATAAAACTTTGATCAATTTTAATCACCTGCCATTAATGGAACTTTCACTTCAAGGCGAGTTCCTTTATTTTTTAGGCTTACAACTTTTAGAACACCACCGATTTCTTTCGTGCGTTCATGCATATTTTGTAAACCGTACGAACCTGCTTTTTCTTCACTGACGTCAAAACCTACGCCATCATCAGAAATTCGTAAAATGACTAAATCGTCTCGATGAATGAGTAGTACTTCCAAACTCGTTGCTTTTGCATGGCGTAACGTATTTGAAATTGATTCTTGTAAAATACGAAACAGATGGTCTTCTACTCCTTTTTCTAAAGGATGCGATTCAACTGTCCACGATATCTCCATCGGGACCTTTTGAGATAACTCTCCTAATAGTTCTTGCATTCCTTCTTGAAGTGATTTTCCTTTAAGGGGGACTGGTCGTAGGTGAAGTAATAATGCTCTCATTTCAAGCTGCGATTGATGAATCATTTCTTCGACAAGCTTTAGCTGCTTTGCTTCTTGACTAGCTTCTTCTTGCTTCGTTTCGGTAATCGCCGACATGAGCATCGATGCTGCAAAAAGTTGTTGACTCACGGAATCATGAAGTTCACGTGCGAGACGGTTACGCTCTTGGGAAACAATTTTTTGAACTTGCTTTTCTTGATCGATCGCTTTTTCACTAGCAAGCTTTTGCGCAGTTTTCACTTGTTCTGTCATTTGTTTTTGAATATTTTTGACACAGCGCCAAACGTTTTCTAGTTCTTCAAGTTGTGCAGTTTTATCTTCATTTAATAAGCGTCCTTGTTCAAGCTCATATAAAGCTTCCTCCACCATTTCCATTTGTTTCTTATAATTATAGGTACTTATTAAACCATAAATGATTCCAAGGGCAACTGCGACTGCTGGTATAAAAAAGAATACTGGTAAGTCAAAGATCTTTACCTCTAACACAACTTGCCAATCAGCAACCGGAAAAATAACAAGATATATAACCGTTGCTAACGAAAATACGATGATCGAAAAAAATACACTCGAGAGAATTTGTCTTTGAATAAACTTCATATTCTTTTCACCTCTAATCTACCAATTCCCATAGAGGTGACAATTTTGATTTTTTGTTGAGCCTCATCGTATTTTTCGGTTCGATACGTTAACGTTTGATTAAATAACTTTTCATTTTCTGCTTCGAAAATAATCGTCGTTCCGGTAACTACAGAATGAGAAACATTTACTTCTATATCATATGGAACAAGAATTTGAATATTGCCGATAAAATTACGAATCGAAATAACTGCTTCACCTTTCGGAAGAACAGTATTACTTAAGTCTATTCTCGTATCGCCAATGCCTGTTTGAATGTTAATATCGTCCCATTCAAACACTTCTTCGGACGTTTTTTGACGGCCGTAAAAAAGGTTTTTTAAAAGCTGCTGCGAACGGATCTTCTTTGTTGCATCGTTCGTTGGCATTCCTTCTTTTACATTTGGCTCAATAACAATAGGTCCGGTTTTTGATTTATAAAAATAAAATATAACGTAAATGATAGCGGCAAAAATTAAAAACTTAAAGACCATCATACTAATGATTGTAAAAAAGAGAATAAAACACCCGATAAAAAAGAATAGTTTTCCGCTAGACCCGTAAAACCTTTTTGCTCCAAAGTAAATGAAAATCCCTGAAAATAATATCGCAAAAACTAACCCTTTACTAAAAAAGGTAATCTCGACTAGGAGAAGAAGCAGTCCAACCAAAACGGTCCAACTAATATAATCTGTTTTATTGTGATTATCCATAACCTCTCCTCCTCGCTTATAAGAATATGTAGTGGGCTGACCCAATTATAGGAGTCAACCCTTATTAAAATATACCATGTTTTTACTGAGAAACTGAACGACTTTCTGCATTTTTTATTTCTTTTTCTAGTTGAGCGATGCGACTATCGATGGTATTACGATGGTACTGTGAGTTTGCTTGATGCTCAAGATGATCTAAGTAGCGATCCATCTCATCAAAACGTGAGTCGATTTTGCCAGTATAACTATTTCCGTCTAGCATTTGGTTCATACGATGATTGGCACGTGTCATGTTTTCTCTTCCCATTAACTCCATCCGCTTAATATGCATGTCTTTCAGCTTATGTTTCATTTCTTCATATTTTTTCTCTAAATCGTAAAGGTGGGATGTTGCTTGTTCAAGAGAAAGCTTTAAACGTTGTGCTCGCTCTTCATAGTGAGTTTGTTCTTGAATAGCAAAGTTCATGAGCTCGGTTTCACCAGCTTTTGCTGCGATATCTACTTGATATTTTCGTTTGTCAGCTAACTGACGTGCTTCGTTATGCTCACGGGTGAATTCTTCTTTTAATAAATATTGACGTTCGACTAATTTTCTAACCTTTTCTACTTCCTTTTCACAGTCTCGTAAATACTGGTTCAAAACAGCAATTGGATTTTTTTGCTCTTTTTCATCTAACATTTCATGAACATCTGCTGCAATTGTATTTTTAATGCGTGTAAATAAGTTACTCATTTTCGATTCGCTCCTTTTATATAAAAATGTTTATTTTGCTCTGCCAGTTTGTTATGAACTCTCGCTTAATAATTACGCTTTAATTCCGCCCATTCTTTCTCGAAATTGACGAATGGATCAGTTTCTTGCTTTTCGTTCGTTAAAGGTGCTTCAGATGAACGGTCAACTTCATCCCAACTTTTAAAGACAAAATAAAGGACGACCGCTGCGATCAAGCCAACAAGTGCTGGAACATTTGAAGCGACACTCGACAAAAGGATAAGCCCTAATATCGCCCAAGCAATTTTACTGAATGAAGTATCCGCGTTCATAAACCCTTTAAATACGTAGTAAAGAATAACAAGGCTAATTGCAAAAATTGCAATTGGTCCGATATTTGCGAGTAAAATAATCGCCGCAATCCCACCTAATATAAATAATCCGATTTTTTTCATGTTTAGTTCCTCTCCTTTCTTAACTCTATGTTATCTTGATTTGCACTTCGCCATAATGAGCCTTAGATATATTTTGAATAAGACTTGAGGCTTATAGGAGAGTACGTCTTGTTGTCCAATTCCAGTCGACTGTTGTCTAATTCGGGCTAGTTGTTGTCCAATTCCAGTCGTTTGTTGTCTAATTAGGGTTAGTAGCTGTCCAAATTTACTCCTTTGCTGTCTAAATACTGATCTATCATAAGAAAAAAACAGCTACCCCTTAAAAGAGTAACTGTTTCTTGAGTGATTATTTATTTCAGCTTTATTAATAAATAACATAATTACTAGCTTGATTGTTTTTCTTTTTCCTCTTGTTGATATTCATTCACCCAATAATCTGCATTTTTAATCCCTAGTTTTTCTGGGTTAAATACTGGATCAAGGCCTTGGCTTTTTTGCTCTTCATAATCTTTTAGCGCTTTTAACGCTGGCTTTGCTAAAATGACGATGGCAATTAAATTTAGCCAAACCATGAGACCTAAACCGATATCGCCTAATGTCCATGCTAAGTCAAAACTTCTAACAGCACCTAAATATGTCGCTACTAATAAAACGATTTTTAAAACGAACATCGGTAATTTATTATTTTTACCGAATGTTAAATAAGCAATGTTTGTTTCGGCAATATAGTAGTACGCCATAATCGTCGTAAACGCAAAGAAGAATAAGGCGATCCCGACAAATGCAGCACCAAAGCCAGGGAGGAAAGTCTCAATC
>SKOL01000262.1 GCA_007120055.1 Anaerobacillus sp. | reverse complement strand
TTTGTTGGTGATCAATGACTTGCTTTTCTTTTTCTTGATGGTCGACGAGTTGTCGTAACGTTTTTCCTTCGTAAACATGATTTTTTATAAAATGACGGTCACTGACGTGAAGAAACTTTCCTTTCGTCCGAGTAATCGCAACATTAACAAGGCGCTCGCTATCTTTTCCAGTTAAAAGCATGCTTGAGCGTCCCTCTGGATAGCTATCGACGGTGTCAAAAATCATCACGTCACGTTCACTGCCTTGAAAACGATGGACGGTTGCTGCAATAATATCCCCATCCGCGCGTTCGTTTTCATAAATGCTTTTCAATAGTTGCTCCATTAACAATGCCTGCGCGCGGTACGGAGTGACATAGCCGATCGACTTCGCACCGGCAACGTAGGATTCATGAATAAGTTGAAATGAAATGAACAATTGCCATAAGTTCATACGAGATTTCGACGATTTCTCTTGAATACAGTGCTGCCCTGTAAAACTCGTGTCTATTAAAATCGAAGCGAGGTTTTGAAAAGGTACCCGAGCTACTAAATCATTACGTTTCTTTTCCATACTGGGATGATCATACACCTTCCCACTGTAAATAAAACGATTCGTAAACGCCGATATATGTGGATGCATACGGCGTTGCTCTTTTAATAACATCAAATGCGGGTGTAAGTTGCCACAAGTCACCTTCTCAACGACCCGAGAGCGATGAAAAATATCTTCTTTTAACCATTTGTCGACTAACGAATGCCTGGATGCCGCAATTGGTGGCAATTGTTTAAAATCACCGGATACTATCACGCGTTTACCGAGACTAGCCGCAAATGCGGTTTGTGGAACGTAGGCCATACTAGCTTCATCAATGATGACGAGATCGTAGTCTTTTTCATAAATGGCCGCATCGTTAGCTGCTTTTGCCAACGTTGTTCCAATCACCTTTGCTTCTTTTAAAAATTTCAATTCTTTTTGGCGAACTTTTTCTAATAACGTGGCTAACTTTTTTTCCATGGCTAGTAAGCTTTCGCTATCTCGTCGACTAAATGATTGAGATAAATCTAGTTTTAACAACCGTCTTTCTTGAGCAACCGTTTCTTTTTCCTTCGCTAGCTTTGGTTCACGTACTTCTAGCAGCTTTTGTGTCGTCACAGCCTCAACGGACGTCTGTCTCGCACCAGTGCCGTACCTAAGCACATCCCCTTCTTTAAACCGTAATTTTTTCGTCAGAAAATGAACAATTTCCTCAAGTAACACATCGACTGCTTGATTACTGTGGGATAATATTAGCACCCGTTTTCCTTGAAAATACTTATTCGCAGCCACTCGCGCTAACGTGTACGTCTTCCCAGTTCCTGGTGGTCCCCAAACGAATGTTGCCGGATTATATTTTGATCGATAAAATAACTCGTGGGCATTCGTTTTGTTTTTTTCAATGGGATGTTTTGCTGGTGCGTTTGGCTCGACTAACTGTTTTATTCGTTGAAGTTTCCTCTTACTTTTTTTCGCTTCATCTAATCGTAAGCTAAGTTCTTCTAATAACTCCCACGGATCGTGAAAAAGAATAGCCTCATCGACTAAATCTCCTAATGATTTTTCAAGGGATACGAGGATACTACTCCCTTCTGCAGATAACATTTTGCCACTGACCTTCAAGTTTTCCCATTGTAAACTTATCATTGAGCCGACTGGAACGGAGATCGGCAGTGACGTTTCAAAATAGTAAGTAAAACCGTTTTGACTCGAAATTAAACGACCGTTTTTCAGCTTATATTTCGTACTTCCGTATTTTTTTAAATGATGAATCTCGATGTGTAGTGCCTCTTGCCACTCTTTGATGTATTTCATCAGTGATCTTCCTTTTTCATAAAGTTAAAAATTGTTGCCTCTTCTGGTGAAAAAAATAAAGCGCCCAATCATAAAGATTGAGCGATTTAACTTTTATTACTATAGCATATTTTATTGGTTAATGTGTAATTGCTATAATTCTAGTACCCTTATAGAAACAAAACAAAATAGTTTATTTCAGACCAAGATTGTTGTAATGTAATTACATAAATGCTGTTGCACTGGAGGGTACAAAATGACGAACGCAAAAGCCGACAAATGCTATTGCCTTGAAATCTTTCGAAAAAAATACGGAAATCACGTCAACGGTAAATGTCAAAAATTAAATTGCCAGCGCTATTTACGAGAAAATAATATCGGTCTTACTCAAGAAAAAAACGGCCAAAACGGTGTCTCCCCTGCTAATAGTAGCTGACGAGAAAGTTCACTTTCTATGGTTCATTTGTAGCTACGCAACTGCTATTTCCATCGATGAGGGTGAAAGTGAACTTCCATTGATGTGTAACACCTCTATTTTTGCTCGTTAAAAAGAGGTGCGTACGCGTAAACGGCTGGGGTTCCGCCTGAATGTAAAAACAAGATATTATCACTCGGTTTAAAATAATCATTTCGTATAAGGTCAATTAAACCAGCCATCGTTTTGCCTGTATACACCGGGTCTAAAATGATCGCTTCGGTTTGCCCAAGTAACTTGACCGCCTCTACCATTTCTTCGGTTGGTAGCGCATATCCCGGTCCAACATATTCATCAAAACATGTAACCGCTGTACGGGGTACTTCCTTTTCAATCCCAATGTGCGCTGCGGTTGCTTTCGTTAGTTCATACAATTTTTCTTCTTGTTCTTCTTTTTCTCGACTAATATTAATGCCGATGACTTTCGTTTCACGCTCTAAACCGAAGAAACCTGAGATTAAACCAGCTTGCATACCGGCACTACCACTCGTACATACAACATAGTCGAATTTTACTCCTAATTCCTTTTCTTGCTGAACGATTTCTTCGGCACACGCTGCATAACCAGTTGAGCCAATGACATTCGATCCACCAACTGGGATTACGTATGGAGTTCGC
>SKOL01000623.1 GCA_007120055.1 Anaerobacillus sp. | reverse complement strand
TCAATTGTAAATTGTGAATTTTAATTAAAAAGGGGGGTAACGAATGGGAAAGCCTCATATTATTGCAACTTTTTATGATTTACATAGTGCAGAAGAAGCATTTCATGCATTATTACATATAGTGCCTAGAGACGACATTTCATTTATTCATCGCCCAGATCCAACTAGAGCTGAAGGAGATGACATGAGTAGTGACCACCCTCTTAATGGAATCTTATACGGTTCTGCTATAGGTGGTGTTGGCGGAGCTTTAACCGGACTTAGTTTATTAGCATTTCCAGGCTTAGGTGCATTACTAGCCTTAGGCCCTATTTATGCGGCACTCGCTGGGGCAACGACCGGAGGTATTATTGGTGGGCTGATGGATATTGGGATTAACAAGTACGAAGCAGAAGAAATTGAAAAGCATGTGAAAGGTGGTGCCGTAGTTTTAACAATAGAAGCAGCAACACCAAAAGTTTATGACCAAGTTTCATCTACATTAAAACATTACGGTGCCAACTATATTACAAATGAACCGATCGTTGATGATACACTTGAGTAAATCGGATGCATGTTTTAAGAGAGTATTCCAAAGCATAGTGTCGATCACCGATAGGTACAGCAGATGTTAAATATGTGCATCTATAATTTAGTAGTACCTCTGATGATTTGACACTTTGTTGTCCAAAGTGATTACTATTATTTTCTAATCTATTGGCTTATTGTCCACCCAAAAGATTTTTGCTCCAATTCACTTTCAAGCTAAAAAAGAGAGTGGGACAAAAGTGTCTGACACCACGCGGATGCTACTAAATATAGACGTAAAGATTTATCATATGTCTATATTCGGTGTCTAGCGGTGTCTAACACTTTGTTTTGTCCCACCCTCTAATCTTTCTGTTGTCTAGTTCTTGATTTTTTTACCTCAAAGCTGGGCAAGTTAATAGTTTAGCTACTTTTTAATTGATCTTCGCTTTCTGAGGATTTCAACTTCTCTTCTTCTTCCTCTAGCAGTGCCCGTCTAAGAACTTTTCCTACCATTGTTTTTGGTAATTCATCTCTAAGCTCATAAAGTCTAGGAACTTTGTAGGCGGATAAGTGCTTACGACAAAATTCATTAAGTTCTTTTTCCGTTAATTGGTGGTTTTCCTTTAAAACGATGAAAGCTTTAACGGTTTCTCCACGGTAAGGATCTGGAACACCAATAATAACCGCTTCTTGAATACTTTCATGTTCGTAAAGAACTTCTTCGACTTCACGGGGGTAAATATTAAAGCCTCCTGCAATGATCATGTCTTTTTTACGATCAACGATATAGAAATAACCTTCATCATCCATATAACCCATGTCTCCAGTATATAACCAACCATCTTGAAGCGTTGCTTGAGTTTCTTCAGGACGATTCCAATAACCCTTCATTACTTGAGGCCCTTTCACTAAAAGCTCCCCAATTTGCCCTGGTTTAGCGAACTCACCTGTTTCGGCATCTAAAATTTGCGCATCAGTATCAGGCCATGGCAAACCAATGCTGCCAGTAGGACGCTTCCCCCAAACTTGATTAAAGTGGGTGACCGGGGCTGCTTCTGTCAAACCAAAACCTTCAGAAAGTTTACCGCCTGTTAACTGTTCAAATTTTTGTTGGACTTCGACTGGAAGTGGGGCCGAGCCACTAATACATACTTCAATCGATGATAAATCATATTTGTTAATATTCGGATCATTAATAAGTCCGATATACATTGTTGGTGCTCCTGGGAACACTGTCACTTTTTGAGATTGTATCCCTTTTAATATTTGTTTCGTATCAAACTTTGGAATAATGACCATTTTTGACGCGTGCATTATTGAATAATTCATGCCCACAGTCATTCCATACACATGGAAGAACGGTAATGCACATAAAACAACTTCTTCTCCAGGAGTCATTTTATACATCCACCTAATCGCTTGGGTTGTGTTAGCTACTAAATTATAGTGTGTTAACATTACTCCTTTGGCGACACCTGTAGTTCCACCAGTATATTGTAGTAATGCTAAATCTTCTTTTACATCAAAAGAAAGTGAGATTTCCTTTTCTTCACCTGTTTTTAAAAGGTTTACGAAGGAATGGACATTACGACCGTAATCTACATCAATAGTAATGCCAGTATTTTTCTTTTGAATAAAAGGATAAATTAAATTTTTAGGGAATGGTAAATAATCTTTAATCCCCGTGACAATTACATGTTCAAGGCTCGTTTTCGGCCAAACTTTTTTCACCCTTTGATATAAGAGATCTAAACAAATGATCACCTTAGCTCCTGAATCGACCATTTGATGCTCTAATTCTCTCTCTACGTAAAGGGGGTTCGTTTGCACAACAATAGCTCCAGCCATTAATGCACCATAGTAGCTAATCACTGATTGTGGAGTATTAGCAAGCATTATCGCTACCCTATCTCCTTTTTTGACACCAAGTGTTGTTAACTGATTAGCAAACTTTAATGCTGACGAATAAAGTTGTTGATAAGTAAGTTCTTTACCTAAAAAGTGCAATGCAATCTTATTAGGATGCTTATCACTCGCTTCTTTTAAATAACTTTGTAACGTTCGTTCCTCATAGTTAATTGAGGTAGGTATTTCGGTAGGGTAATGATTGATCCATGGGTTTTTAGATGACAAATCCATTTATGTATGTCCTCCTTTTACCTCCCCTTTCTTATACCATCAACCTCTAAGTTGATAGTATTTTAAAAAAGCATTCTCCTCTTTCTCTATTGTAATGAAAACGATTACAATAATAAAGTAATTTATTTAAAAATTTTAAATTTTTTTATTAAAATAAAAATTACGACCGATACCCAAACCAACTAACTACTAACCCAAAAAAAAGCCTTCAATCGATTTGAAGGCATCACCACTAAATTCTATCCTATATCCTCTTTTTCTAGTTTCTTCTTTTCTTCTTCTACTAGAACTCGTCGCAATATTTTACCGATCATTGTTTTTGGTAGTTCATCTCGAAATTCGTAAAGTCTTGGTACTTTAAAGGCGGCTAAATGCTTTCGACAATATTGGTCTAACTCTTCTTCAGTAATTGTTTGCCCTTCTTTTGGAACGATAAATGCCTTTACAGTTTCACCGCGGTACTCGTCTGGAACTCCGATAATGCAAGCTTCTTGAACTTTTTCATGTTCATATAAAACTTCTTCGATTTCACGTGGGTAAATATTAAAGCCACCAGCAATGATCATATCTTTTTTACGGTCGACAATATAAAAGTAGCCTTCCTCATCCATATAGCCCATATCTCCAGTTAGGAACCAGTCATCCTTAAAAGTAGCCTGGGTATCTTCAGGTCGTTTCCAATACCCTTTCATGATTTGAGGACCTTTCACCATGACTTCACCAATTTCGTTCGGTTCAGCTGGCTCTCCTGTTTCAATCGATAAAATTGCCGCATCCGTATTTGGCCACGGTAAACCGATGCTTCCCGATTTCCGCTCGCCCCAAATTAGGTTAGCGATTACTACTGGTGACGTCTCAGTTAGGCCGTAGCCTTCGACTAAATTACCATCGGTTTCTTGTTCAAACTTTGACTGGACTTCCACTGGTAGCGCTGCCGAACCACTAATACAAGCTTCGATCGAAGATAAATCAAAATCTTTAATTTTCGGATGGTTTAAAAGTGCAATATACATCGTTGGTGCCCCTGGAAATATTGTTGCCTTTTGCTTTTCAATCGTTTTTAAAACATCAATCGGTTCAAACTTCGGTAAAATGATCATTTTTGAATAAAACATAATCGATAAATTCATTACTACCGTCATACCGTATACATGAAAAAATGGTAAAGCTGCTAAAATCCGTTCTTCCCCTTTTCTTAACTTATACATCCAGCCTACGCATTGATTCGTATTGGCTACTAAATTATAGTGTGTTAACATTACTCCTTTTGCCGGTCCAGTTGTTCCCCCTGTATATTGAAGTAATGCTAGATCCTCCTTTGGATTGATCTCTATGTCTATCTCTTTTGAAATACCTTCTTCAAGAAGTTTTACAAAACTTAAAATCCGGTCATTATAGCTAATATTTACATCAATACCAGTACGTTTTTTTTGGATGAAAGGATAAATTAAATTTTTCGGAAATGGCAAATAGTCTTTTATACCAGTTACTATAACGTGTCTTAACTTTGTCTTATTCATCACATTAGCGACTCTCGGATAAACAAGGTCAAGACAAATCATGATTTCTGCTCCTGAATCGTTAAGTTGATGTTCGACCTCCCTTTCTACGTATAGCGGATTCGTTTGTACAACAATCGCCCCAGCAAACAGAGCACCATAATAACTTATAACCGCCTGCGGAGTATTTGCTAGCATAATTGCAACGCGATCTCCCTTTTTAACTCCTAATTTTTGCAATTGATTTGCTAGCTTTAAGGAAGAGTCATAAAGTTGTTTGTAAGATAGCTCTTTCCCTATAAAGTGTATCGCTTTCTTTTCAGGATACTTCTCTGCGGCCTCTTTTAAATAACTTTGTAATGTTCTTTCTTCAAACTGCATTGTCTTTGGAATTTCATCAGGATATTGAGCTAACCACGGTCTTGAACCAGTTTCTTCCATTTACAATCTCCTCCTTTTTATTTTCATCTCCTTTCTAAACAATGGCATTCTCCTCTATTTACATTGTAATGTATGCGGTCGCAAAAATAAATATGTTTTTATAATATTTAGAATTTTTAAATTAAATAAAAGGTGTCCGTTATCTTATTCTATATAAAAGAACGAGCGATTTCCTTCTCTTCGCTTTAAACTTCTAGCGAATTTTAGAGGCTTGTTCAGGAAATCACTCGTTCTTTTTTATTACACAACCTTCTAACAATTGCCCATCACCATTTAATATATAAAATTCTGGGGCTTTTCTAACCAACTAATCAACTAATCAATCATGCTATAAAAAATAAATAAATAACTCCAGCGATCATAAAGACCGCACAAAAGATGAATAAAACTTTCCAAAGCGTTTCCAAGTTTATACCGCTCCATTTCTAATTCTTAATAATACCTGCGCCAATAACAAATGAAAGCCCTACTGAAATAATAAAGGAAATGAAACCGACAGCGCGGTTATCTTTAGCTATTTCACTGTCTACTTTAAAACGTGGTGTTAAAAATTCAAAAATAAAATAAGCAAATAAAAGTAGAGAAAACCCAAATGATCCCCAGATTAACATCGTTAAAATCGAATCATTATGTTGAATAGAAAACCGAAAAATATTGGCAACACCAAAGATTTTCCCCCCAGTGGCAAGCGCAACTGAAATGTTCCCTTTTTTTATTTCTTGCCAATTGTTATACTTTGTGACCGTTTCAAAAATAGCCAAAAAGACAACCATCGCGAGTACTGCAACACTAAATGAAGCTGCTGTGTACACATAGTCAATTTCAAATAACTGCTCCATCGGTTCTCACCTCCCATTACTTAAATTGTACGATTGTATTCCCGAATCCACCTTCGTTCATTGCGGCCATCTTTGAATTTTTTACTTGTGGGTGGGATTTTAATAATTGGAGCACTCCTTTTCTTAAGGCTCCAGTTCCTTTACCGTGAATAATCGACACTTGGCTGTATCCTGCCAATAAGGCATCATCTAAATATTTTTCAACACGAAGCATCGCATCTTCAAAGCGCTCGCCACGAAGATCAAGTTCAGGCTTAACATGATGATTCGATCCTCGAACCGTTGCCATCGGCTTTTTCTCGATTTGTTTCGGTCGATCAATTAGCTCGAGATCATCAATTTGTACTTTCATCTTCATAATCCCGATTTGCACTTGAAATTCTTTAACTGATATTTTTTCAACGATATGACCTTTTTGACCGAATGAAAGCACTCTTACTTCATCACCAGGCATTAGCTCTTTTGATACCTTCTTCACAGAAGGCTTCTTCTTTTTCTCTTTTAATTTAGGCTGTTGTTCTTCGAGACGTTTTTTTGCATCAATGAGCTGATGCTCCTTTACAACGTTTGCTTCTTTTTGAAGTTCTCTTAATTCTTCAATAATAAATTCTGCTTCTTCTTTCGCAGTTTCAACAGCATCATGAGCTTTCTTTTCTGCTTCTTCTAAAAGCTTTTCTTTTTCCAACTCAAATGCAGAAAATTGGTCCTCTAACTCTTTACGCAATGCTTCTGCATCATCTCGGACCTTTTGAGCTTCTTCCAATTCTTTTTCTGCTGCTTTTTGACTTGTTTCTAGTGAAGAAATCATATTTTCTACTTTGTTCGTTTCCGTAGAGATTTGTTCTTTCGCTTTATCAATAATTTCTTTATTTAATCCTAATCGTTCTGAGATCGCAAAAGCGTTACTTCTTCCCGGAACACCAATCAAAAGGCGGTACGTAGGGCTTAACGTTTCAACATTAAATTCTACACTAGCATTAATTGCACCAGGTCGATTGTAGGCATAAGCTTTCAATTCACTGTAGTGAGTCGTTGCAATGATTCTAGCTCCACGCTGATAAACATCATCTAAAATCGAAATCGCTAATGCCGCCCCTTCTGTTGGGTCGGTACCTGCCCCTAACTCATCAAAAAGAACGAGACTTTCGTGATCTACTTTATCTAAAATATCAATAATGTTTGTCATGTGAGACGAGAATGTACTTAAATTTTGTTCAATCGATTGCTCATCGCCAATATCAGCAAAAATCGATTGAAATACCGCCATTTCTGATCCTTCTTCACAAGGAACGTGTAAACCAGATTGCATCATCAACGTAAGTAACCCGGTCGTTTTTAATGTGACGGTTTTACCCCCCGTGTTCGGACCAGTAATAATTATCGAACTGTATGTCTTCCCTAATTCAACATCGATTGGAACGATTTCCTCGTGTGGAATAAGAGGATGACGTGCTTTTTTCATTTTAATAAAACCTTCATCATTCAATTTAGGCTGAGAAGCTTTTATCGCTTTGGAATATAAAGCTTTCGCAAAAATAAAGTCAATTTCAGCAAGTGTTTTAACATTTTCGAGTAGCTCTTCACTTACTTCAGAAACACTAGCTGAAAGTTCATGTAAAATCTTTTCAATTTCTTGTTTTTCTTTCATGCGTACTTCTCTTAATTGGTTATTGATGGACACGATTGCTTGTGGTTCAATAAACAACGTTGCCCCTGAAGCCGATTGATCGTGAATCAATCCACCAAAGTTGCTACGATACTCTTGTTTTACCGGAATTACGTAACGTTCATTTCGGATTGTAATAATCGAATCAGACAGCATTTTTTGATTGCTTGAGGAGCGAATGATGCTCTCTAACTTAGAACGAATCGAGGCTTCGTGACTTTTAATTTGATGACGGATCGTTCGTAAAGTAGGACTAGCTGAATCTAACATATGACCGTTATCGTCGATACACATTTTAATTTCGCGCTCAACATCCGTAAGTGGAGTAATTAAGTTTACTAATTGTTGTAGAATTGGAAGTTCTACTTCATCTTCAATCATAACTTCAATAAACTTCTTAAATCTTCTTCCTCCGTATATCGTACTCGCAACTTCTAGTAACTCGCCCTCATTTAACATACCGCCAATTTGTGCACGTTTTACACTTGCCGTAATATTACGAATTCCACCGAGTGGGGCTTGTCCTTTTAACCGCAGCACTTTCGCCCCTTCAAACGTTGAATTTTGCGCATGTTGAATTTCATCTATATTAACCATCGGCGTAAGCTCTTCAATTTTTTTCTTTCCAAGTGATGAACTTACGTGTTCTATAAGCTGCTCTTTCATTTTATCGTACTCTAAGAGACGATGAACTCGCTGTAACAATGGACCCACTCCTTACTTATCTTTTCGTTTCAAATAACGAACTACTTGTTGTTGTGACCAACTATTAATGACCGTGTCTTTTTTAATCCAACCTTTTCTCGCACTCGCAATCCCAATTTCCATATCATCTAGCATTTCTTCGTTGTGAGCATCGGTATTGATCATTATTTTAACGTCTTTTTGTTGCGCTTTTTTCAACCAATGTGGCGCAAGGTCAAGGCGATGCGGGTTCGCGTTTAACTCTAGCGCTGTGTTTGTTTCACTAGCTAAGTCAATTAGTAAATCAACATCAACATCATAGCCTGCTCTACGACCAATAAGCCTACCTGTCGGATGAGCAATTAAGTCCACGTGTTGGTTTTTTAAGGCGTTTTTTAGACGATTCATAATCGTCTCTCTATCTTGAGAAAAAGAAGAGTGAATCGATGCAATCACAAAGTCGACGTCAGAAATTACTTCATCATCATAATCAAGCGTACCATCTGGTAAAATATCCATTTCAATTCCTGTGAAAATCGTAAAGTCATCCCACTGTTCATTTAGCTTTGCAATTTTTTGGTGTTGCTCGCGAAGTCGTTTAACGGTCAATCCATTCGCTACTTTTAAATATTTCGAATGGTCGGTAATTGCAATATATGAATACCCTTTTTTTCGTGCCGCTTCAGCCATTTCTTCAATCGAATGGGCACCATCACTCCATGTTGAATGCATATGCATATCACCACGAATATCATTGATCGATATCAGCTCATTTTCTGTTTGCCAAGCTTCGATTTCCCCATCACCTTCGCGAATCTCAGGTGGAATAAAGTGAAGACCAAAATGTCGGAAAAATTCTTCCTCTGAAGCAAACGTAGTTATTTTTCCTGTTTCAACGTCTTCTACTCCGTATTCACTAATTTTTTCTCCACGATCTTTTGCTAATTGTCGCATTTGAACGTTATGATCTTTAGAACCTGTAAAATGATGGAGCGCTGTCGCAAACTCAGCATCTTTAACGAGCCGGAAATCGATGGAGATCCGAAATTCTGCTAACTGTAATACTAACGAAACTTTCGTATCTCCACTAGCGATAATTTCTCCGACATTTGCAAATTTCAAAAGTGCATCGCGAACTTTTTCTGGCTCATTCGTTGCAATAATATAGTCTAAGTCTTTGACGGTTTCTCTTAACCTGCGTAAGCTACCAGCACGGCTAAACCGAATAATTTCATTAATGTTGCTTAAATTAGCTTCAATCTTATTAGCTACAGGTAAAACTTGGGCGATTGGTAAGCGCTCAGGCTGTTTTCCGAACTCTTCAATCGAAGCTATTATTTTTTCTTCTGTCTTTTTCCCGAAACCTGCAAGAGCTTGAACTTTTTCACCCAAACATGCTTGCTTTAGCGAATCGATATCAACAACTTCAAGTTGTTGGTAAAGCTTACCAATCTTCTTTCCGCCAAGGCCTGGAAGTTTTAATAATGGGATTAGTCCATCTGGTAACTCTTCTTTCAACTCATCTAGTAAGCTTGATTTACCTTCATTTTTTAGTTGCTCAATTACGGTCGCTGTTCCTTTTCCAATCCCTTTCAACTTAGAAGGATCTTCAATTTGCTCCATCGTCCTTTCATCTAACTCTAAAGCTTGAGCAGCCTTTCTGTAGGCGGATACTTTAAAACTATTTTCACCTTTTATTTCCATATATATTGCAATCGTTTCTAACGCTTGAATTATTTGTTTTTTATTCAAAAAAACATCTCCTCTTAGCTCAGATCTTCACCGCATTAATAGTAATCATACATAGTTTTCCTACGGGAATTCAACTTTTAACCATTGAAAGAGGCTGTCCTATAAGTTTTAGTTCACCCCAAACAAATACTACACTTAGAGAGGCTGTCCCTAAAAAAGTGTCCGACACCGTCAGGCACCAAATATAGACGGATAATAAATGTATACGTCTATATTAAGTAAGTTTTTCCTGGTGTCAGACACTTAGGGACAGCCCCGTCTATTTATAGTGCCTGAGATGACTGACACTTAGCTTTAGGACAGCCTCTTCGTACTTAAAATTGATTTTCAATCCACAGTTCTTTTAAATAATTAGATAAGATCGGTGTGTAATCTAATATTAATTTTGCTAAAGACGATTCTTTTAATAAATCTTGGACGAACTCAATCGGTAACAGAGCTGCAATATGTAACAGAACAACAAAAATAAGCAGCGTTTCTAAAAAACAAAGAATACCACCTAACCAACCATTAATCGTACTTAAAATTGGTAAGTGTGCTAAAAAGTCAAACATTGAGCCGATAATCTGCAACAATATCTTTGTTGCAAAAAATAAAATCGCAAAGGCAATCCCAGTATAATACACATTTTCAAAGTTAAACCCTTCAACCAACATGAACGCCGGGTTATCGGTAGGGAACTGTGGATACGGGATCCAAAGGCGAATATGATACGCTAATTCTGCATGATAAAGATAAGCGACAATAAAAGCAATAATAAAACCAGTCAAATGAACTAACTGTAGTATAAACCCTCTACGAAACCCGACAAAAAAACTAGTAATTAAAAGAATTAAAATTATTAAGCTAAGCATTTTTTATTTTTCCCCATCTTTCTTTATACTTTCTTGCTGTTTTTTTAAACGTAAATATTCATCACTAATATTAACTGCCGCCAACACAGCGAGTTGAGTACTATCTAAATAAGGATTAACATTTCTCATTTTCTTCATTTTCTCATCAACAAATTTGGCCACTTCCTTAATGTGACTGACGTCCGCTTGCCCTGAAATTACATAGCTTTGACCATTTATCTTTACGGTTGTTCGCCGTTTACTTTTTTCTTCCCCCACAATAAGCCTCCTTATTAGAAAAGCGTAAGCGCCTTGAACAGCTTCGACAAGCGTTGGAGGGCCAGCAACGTTTTGCCCCCTCTCTGATTTTCCTCATGAATAGGCAAATCTTGATGGACCGAAACGCTCGAGAAGCTAGGCGCTGAAGCTAGACAGCTGAAAAGCGTAAGCGCCTTGGGTTATCGACAATTTAAAAATTCCTACCTTCTATCTTACCACGAACAGTCGTGATTGGAAATATATGATCAGTAATTGAGAAAAGTTGAGAAAAAATGGTACAATGAGTCTAGTTTTGAGTGAAGAGTTTTGAGTT
>SKOL01000006.1 GCA_007120055.1 Anaerobacillus sp. | reverse complement strand
TTCTTTCGCTTCGCTGTAAAGCTACTGACCTCAATCACATCATGTGATACTTCTTAGAGAATTCATCGTGCAGCTTTGCGACGAGTAACCGCAGGAGCACACTCTATCGACCTTTAGAGGCGCACTCAAGAAAATCGACCGAGCATTCTTTTTTCATACAAAAGACACTACCGTTGATACGTCAGATTAATTTGTGGTAATTCAATTTAATAATGGCTCGACTTACACATATGTGAACCGAACCATTTTTACTATGTTTTCCTAATTTTCTTCTATAACTAACGGTTGCTTCGTTATATCTCTAATCTGGCCTTCAAGTACAATTTTTCACTTTTTCAGCTGGAAAATTGTTATCATTATTTTTGTTATAGCTCACCGTTACTAAAATAAGACAAAGTATTAAAAAAAACTCTTAGGCAACGCTATCAGTAGAGGTGATTCTCATGTTTCGTAAGACAATACTTTCATTTGTTCTTGTAATTATCCTATTTAATTTATCTATGGTTAACGCTCATGGCAATATAAATATTGAAATTTTTCATATTGAAAAAAATGAGATAATAAAAACAACACCAATAAATTCTAACATACAGTTAGAAGCTGAAAGAATAATTAAAGAAATTGATTGTGTTGTAAAAAAATTTAACCCTATTCCAGACAAAGGCTATATGATTAAAATCCCTTTAAATCCACCTTATCGATTAGAAAACAAATGGATAAACGATTTAATTGATGAAGTTATTATCATTATCCCTGAGGATGAGGAGCCATATTTACTTATATTCGATGATGAAAATAAGTCTTATTTTTTTATATTCCAAACAAAAATTGCTACATTATTAAACACTTTAGAATTTTCCCTTTAAAAGTCCGTTATTGGTCTTTTTTCTTATATCGCTTTTGTAACCTGTGTATTACTTTTGGTACATCTTTTCATAATACAGTATTCTTTCTAATTATCAGATCAACAAGAAATCGCATGAAATTTCGTTATGAAAATCCATGCGATTCGCTTTTTAAACTATTAAATTGTCCATTCGTCGTGAACAACACCAACTAAGTACCATTGCCCGTCTTCCTTTTCTAAAACAAGGCGAAGGCTACGCCAGTCCATCCCTTTAAAATCTGGGTCGAATCCAGAAAAATGATATTCAACAACCGTCGCTTCAGGATAAACTTCCCCAGTATTATCAATCGTGTTGCCTTGTCCTAACCTTTCATCTACAGCGACTTGTTCTGCATTGGCAAAATCTTCGTCATAAATAAAACGCTCATAGTACTCTGCAAATGTTTTTTCTATCGGATTTCCTTTACCGTCAAATACACCCCAAGTATAAACGGTATCATCGCTCATTGCCCCTTTGACTTGTTGAGCAGTTAAAACGACATCATCTTCTACGGAAACGTAAGCATACGGTGAAAAACGTACCCCTTTCGTCGGATGAACAAAGGATGCAACCTTTTCCATGTCCTTTTCAGAGAAAGCTGTTACGATTTCGTTTGCAGCTTCTTTAGGGGTTGCATATTTAGGCTCTTCTTTCTCGCCCTTTGCTTTTTCCTCTTCCTTTTTCTCTTCCTTGGCTTCTTCTTTTGTTGTTTCTTCAGTATCCCCTAATTGTTCATCGTTAGGATCGGCAGTCTTTGGCTCGTCCTGTGAAGCTCCATTTTCAGTTTCGCCTACTTGTCCATCATTCAATTCTTCACCATTCGCACAGCCAAAAATTAGTAAAAATGCACCTAGTGCAAGTAGTAATCGACGTAATCTCATATTGGGACCTCCTAATCAAATGATATATTTACCTATACCTCATTTTCTATATAGTTACTCTGTAAATTCCAGGAAAACTATTTCAATATATTCTTCACTCGACCAACTTGACCGTCCTGAAGTCGAACTTTAATCCCATGAGGGTGATTTGGTGATTTCGTTAAAATATCTTTGACAATACCCCGAGTCGTTTTCCCAGTCCGCTGGTCTTGTTTTAATACAATGTCAACTTCCATTCCTTGTTGTAGGTGACTACGTGTTTGACCGTTCATATTTTCCCTCCTTAAAATGCTGTGATAATTCGATAATCATTGCTCCCATTCGCTCACGTTGGGGAGCGATACAATTGACAACCCCTTCTTCCCTTAATGCCTCAGCAGTTACCTTTCCAACGGCGACTGCTAACACATCTTGTTGAAAAGCACGATCAATCCTCTCTTTATAATTATTTCTTTTAGCAAAATCAAAAAGAGAACGAACTTGAATGGCTGTCGTAAAACAGACCGCTTGCACCTCACGCGCAATGATTTCTTTACATAACATTTCGACCGTTTCTTCGTTTGGCGCAATATGTTGATACGGAAGGATTTGTTCAACTATCGCTCCTTTACATTGAAGAAATCCGATCAACTTAGGAGCACGATCTCCATGAAGTTGGACTACTACTTTTTTTCCTTCAAAGTCGTAATCGTTTAACGCGCGAATTAGTCCAGCCGTTGTTCCGTCTTCATCAACTGCTATCGGATTGATCCCGATCTTTTTTAAAGCAGCAACTGTTTTATACCCCCTTGCTGCAACATCTGCATTTTCGATCGTTTGTAAAAATTGATTTTCCACACCGATTTTTTTGGATATATTAACAAGCGTATCTAAGCCGACTCCCGTTGTAAAAATGAATACATCGACTCCTTCAGTGATGACCTTTCGTAACGGGAGTTCAACTTCTTTTTCTGCTAAAAAAACGGTTCCTTGTAATGAACGAACCACTGGAGCTCCACCTTGTTTTTCAACTAAAAGGCTCATTTCTTCAAGCTTTCTCGATGCTGCTAGTACAACTTTTTTCCCCTTTAAACTCACGCAATTCATCCTTTCTTCTAAATCTATTTAATTGATCGATCATATTTTCTTCTCTCAATATT
>SKOL01000133.1 GCA_007120055.1 Anaerobacillus sp. | reverse complement strand
TTTGGCTTACGCAAATTAATTTTGAGTGGGAGGGGTACCCCTCCCACTCAAAATTAATTCATCTAACATAAAAAAGTTATAAAAACACTTGACTAGAGGTAAGAAAGAGGCTGGGACAAAACAAAGTGTCAGACACCGCTCGACACCGAATATAGACATATGATAAATCTGTCCGTCTATATTTAGTAGGGTCCGCGTGGTGTCGGACACTTTTGTCCCAGCCTCTTTTATTTTTATCTTAATCTCATTTTAATTCCAACAACGCAATATTTTCCAGATGCTATTATGACATTGCAAGATAATTGGCGTATAATATTGGATTACTTTTTATGTCATAATACATTTTTCTATCTTTGATTTTTAATGGTAAGTCATGATCGGGCCTTTTATTAATTTCTATTAACCAAATTTTTTCATTATTATCAATTCCTAAATCTATTCCTAAATCTCCATAGCCCCCCCCTATACGATCAATAGCCGTCGCTATTTCTATGCATATCTTTGTCATTTCCTCATAGAGTTTAAAAGCTTTTTCTGGTCTACATTCAAACTGAAGTTGTATTGCTTCGAATGCATCTCGAGCAAATCCTTTAGCTAAAAAATTGGAGGTGATCGCATTTCTTTTTCCAAATCGTCCGATGATCCCTGTACATTGCCAGTCGCCATATAAATCTTTCTGAGTAATTGCTCGGTAATCAATCTTACGTCCATCATACGTTTTTAGGTTAATAGGCTGCTGAAGCAGGTATGAAGGATAAGAAGATAAAAACGCTTCTATTTTTATTTCGTCCATATATTCGGGATCAGCTTCGTAATTTTTTTGAACTTTAAATAAACCTTTTTCTTTTTCAATATAGTAAATCCCTTTCCCTCTTGACCCTCCACGAGGCTTAAAGTAGACTCCTTCATATAGATTCAAGTAGTACTCCAAAAGTTCTTTATTAATGTTTTGGGATGTCTCAGGCAGGTATGGTTGAAGGTTCAGATCAGGAGAAACCCACTCCCATAACTCCCATTTGTTAAAATAATAACCGTTAAAAAATCGGTTACCCATCGTTTTTACTAAATTCTGAAAAACCGTTTTTGAAAGTTCTACTCTCCTAAAAATAGCTCCTGGAAAAGGTAGCTTCGCTTCTCTCCACGGGTGATCACCTAATTTAGGGTCATAAATGTATCCGGTTATATGACCATTTTGAAAATCAATTTGATCCTCAGCAAAAACGAAGAGTACTCCACCAATATAAGAATATAACTGGGTATATAGCAAAAAGTTATTTAAGTTATTTTCGAGCTTTGCTCCTTTTCTTCCAAGTAACAGACCAATAATCGGACCAATAATTAAACGGTTTCCGAAGAACTTCAACTCATACCTTACACCTGTTTCAACGAGCATTTCTGATATAACCTTTTCATCGATGAGGATATCATCAATGGCAACAGAAGACTTAGTATCTAATATAACATTCATATTTCTTTTCCCATATGAAATTTCAACCTTGCTGCCCCTTACAAGTCCTAATTGTTCTGCAGTTTGCTCATTTAATCTAACGGTCGGTTTAGCAAATTTTGACTTCTTTATTTGAAAGCTCATTACCTTTCCTCCCTTTTCATAGACAACCATTTTGCATATTTAAGGGGGGTAGACTTTGCTTTTAAATATAAGTGGTCATTATTAGCGTCAAGAGCAATGGTTGCATCCGGGTCTCTATTGTTTAATTCAATGATCCATATTTGACCGTTTGTATCTATGCCGAAATCAAATCCAATATTCCCTAAATGGATTCCTGTTTTATCGAGCCATTCACATATACTATAGGTCAGGAGCTCCAGTTCTTTATACTTTTGGTAGGCTGATTTAGCCTTGTCATTTTTATTGAAAATTTTCATCATAGCATCCCAGCCGTTTTCAGCCATTCCTCCGCTAGAAATATTACTAACGATACTTTCTTTTTCCCCATAGCGGGCAACCATCCCTTGAACTCTCCACCTACCACACCCATTCTTTTGGGTTATTACCCTTAAATCAACTAGTCTATCATCTACTTTATATAAAGGAACCCCCTGTTGAACTAAATATAATGAAGGTTTAATTTTCGATTGGATAAATAGAGATGCATTTTCCCACCGTTCTAAAATTGAAACCATATTTTGATTATTTAAACGGTAACGGAATATAAAGTCCTCACCTTTTTTTTCAATCTGATAAATATCTGAACCTTGCATACCTTTAATAGGTTTAAGGTAGATAGTCCCATATTGTTCTAGCAATTTTTTTACATTAGTTAATGGCTCAGCTAATTTAGTTTCAGGCAAATACTTTCTAAATGACGGATTGTTAACCAAGTACTGATACAGTTCCCATTTATTAATGACATGCGAATTAAAAAAGCGATTTCCTGTCAATCTGCTAATTTTTATTCTCCAATTTTCTTTTAAAGTTCTTCTGCAAAAAACCGCAGCCGGAAAAACATAATCACCAGCTTCCCATCGATGAGTGTGAGGATTATATGCATATCCAGATACTTTTTTTTGCTCGTCATCAATACCATCTAATGTAAAGACAAGTACTAAACCATTAAACAGTCCGTCACCAGCCAAATAATTCAAAAAAATACTAAGCTTGCGCGGAGTAACAGTTTCTATTTTTCCTGGCATTAGAATTCCTATTATTGGACCAATTTGTATTTTATTTTTATATATTTGAATAGTGTATTGTAAATGTAATGGCAAATTCACTAATTGATATAAATTTCTAGAGATCCGTAGAATATTCTTATCGTGATGTTTATGAGTGTTCATTGTAATTGCTTTATTGAAAGCTCCTATTTCAAGGATAGGTGAAGTTACCTTAGAAAGAGTAAGCTCTTCAAAGGCTTCGGTGTGAAAGGAGATGGTATCTGAAGTGCTTTCATCAATTTCTATTCTGAAATTCATTTCATTACCTCCCTGTGATAAGCAAAGCCCTGAATTTTCGTTGCATAAATAAGTGGCTGGTATCTTATATCTAAATAATGGTTATAATCTAAACTCTTAAACCCTTTAAAACTAGGAAAAACATTTGCCTCAATTAACCATGGGTAACCATTTTCATCAAGTCCTACATCAATTCCAAACTCAGAAAAGTGTCCATTCTGCATATCTATCCAATCACAAAACTTATAACAGATGGACATAATTTGATCGTTTAACTCTTCATAATTTATGGAGACAGCCGAGTTTTTCACTAAATCTTCTAAAGTCATGGCTACCCCCCCTCTAGCAATATTCGTAATATAGGTTCCAGACTTTGCAACTCTGCATTCTATTCCGGAGCATCCCCATTTAAATTCTTCATTTTTTTGCATCACAATTCTTACATCAAATGCACAGTTATTTACTCTCATAAGGGGGATATATTCCTGATATAAATAATTAATGTCTAAAATATCGGATTGTTTCAACAGTTCCAGTAGCATTCCTTTATTTAAATGATGTCGTATATCAAATTTCTCTCGGTAGTCATAAACTAGGTACTCTTTATCCTTGCCAACTGTTTCACCTAGTAGATCCTGCTTTTTCTCAATAACCATGATTCCTCTTCCTCTTGACAATTCGGCCGGTTTCAAAATAACCTTAGTTTTTGTATCGATAAATTTAAGTAATTTATCGACATTAGTTAATAAATGCGTCTCAGGAATATGCTTTTTCAGCGCAGAATTAAGAAGTGCTCTCTTATACAGATCGAGCTTAGTAAACCTTTCTGAATTAAAAAGACGGTTATTTGTTTTATGGTTGAGCATGTGGATTGTTTTAACATCCTGGTGAAAGTTGCGACGATAAATCGCAGCAGGAATAGGTACTTTTCGGTAAACCCATGCTTTTTTTTTCGGGTTATATATTAGACCGTACACAATATTTTCTTCCCAATTAACTGAACGGGGTGAAAAAGCAATATACAAGCCGCCTAGCTTAGGGTAAATTCCCAGACGGTCACTGTATTTTTTCATATACTTTGGTTTATATAGCTGGTTCTTATCACCCAGCAAAAAACCAATGGTTGGCCCTATTTCTAGAAAATCACCCGCAAATTTCAATTGATATATTGGCTCCAATGGCAAATGTAAGAACTTTATTACTGGTGTTGAGATTTCAATTTCCATGGGCTCTTCATCAGTACTATCCCAGAGTGCTCCATCCCCTTTTTTCTCAAGCTTACAATTTATCTGCTTAAGCCCGAACTTGATCGGTTGTTCCTGTTCCATATCAATAAATGAACGATCAGGCTGGTTCGGAAGCCTTATTATTGGAATTTCTTCATTTATTTCTACAAATTTAACCATAATCGTTTCTCTAGTCGGACTGATTCTATCTCTCTTGAATAAATGATAGGAAGCGATATCTAATGAGCTTCGCACTGTAGCTTTCCAAATATCTTTATCCCACTGAAGTAATTCTTTTATAACCCTTCCCCTTGTTTTAATATCGGTAAAACAAACCTTTCCTGTATTATTTATGGTGAATACTAATCCGGTTTCATAAATTCCTGGATAAAAATTAGAAATACAATTAAAAATTGCTTGACTTCCTGCATTTAATTCTTCTATAAACTCAGCTTTATTAATCGTTGTATCCGATATTTCATTCAGCCGTTGACTTATAGCTTCTTCCCAATGCATCGGAGCGGAATAACGTCTTTTTGCATAAGTAGCAGTAATCTGCCAATTTGAATTTCCTTTTTTTTGTCCAAACGCACAAAATACAATTGGATTATCATTTAAGTCTTGTTCTAAAAATGGTTTGGCTTCATCAAAAACAGCTAGTATGTCTAACAAATCATTTTGCTTAATTCTGTGAAATTCATTAATAACGGTAATTTCTTTATTTTGTGATAAATATCTCCACTTTCTAATATTATTTTTTGAAAATATTGATCTGCCGTTATAAAGCGTTCGTGGCAGTAAGACATCTTTAACTACAGCAGCCTTATTATTTACGATCTGAGCAACATCACATGTTAATTTATGAACGTCTACAGTTTCTAAACAAAAAAAAGATAAACCGAGACCACTTTCCTGTCCTTTTTGAATATACTCCTTAATTTCTAAATCCTTTTTACCCTTGAGCAATTTACGCCATCTTTTTTTTGATATTAAAACCCCTACCTCTTTGTTGGACATAATAATCATCTCCAAATCATACTAAATCCCTATAAAAGTAAAGTATTCCTATGGAAGCTTTTAGGTGCAGGCTGTTGTCATTTTTAGAGGGCTAAATTTTGATAGAATATTAAAATCTATGGTTAAAGGGGTCGTTTACATATTCGCCGTACTGCACTTCGGTAAGAACTATCCATCTTATCAAGAGACATTTTTAATAATGATATAGTATTTTCGTTCAAAACCATTGAAGCCATTTTTTCTAGTTCTTCTGCAGAATATACAAAAAATACTTTTGAACGATCCATGCCTTCATTGATGGCGGTCTTCCCGATTAGTTCGGCATCCTTACCTATAGTTATCAAAGTATCAATTTGTGATTCGGCTATATATTTTCCTAATTTTAAATATTCTGCCTTCTCCTGTATACCAAGCCTTTGCAATTTACCTATGAAAGCTATAGGTTTCTTACCATTTGAGATTTCCTGCAATACTTTCAAAGCGGCATAGACAGATGTTGGGGTTGAATTCCATGTGTCATCAATAACTACTGACTGATTGATGCCAACATATTGGGTATTGTGGCGTTTCAAAGGCTCGAAGTTTTCTAGTCTGTTGAGGGTTACATCAATTTCCAGACCCATTGAATGGGCAGCCGCAATGGCACCTAGAGCATTATACACATTATGAGTTCCAAGACCTGCCACAAATCCTGGATATATTTTACCTCCATTGTGAAGCTCAAATTTCAACCCTTGATCATCGTATTGAATATGACAAGCGCGATAATGACATGATTCTCCCTGGCCAAAATAGAGAACTTCTCCTTTAAATGGAGATAAATCAATCAACTTAATATTTTCATCATCTCCATTTAGTATTAACGTTCCATTAGTCGGCAGCACCCTTAACATCTGCGCTTTCTCATTTAGATAGGTTTTAAAATTAATACACCCTTCGATATGGGCAATGCCTATATTGGTGATGATGCCTATTTGGGGCTCAAAAAGCCCTCCAGTTGACCTAAGGTTTCCAGGATAGGCTACCCCCATTTCTATCACTGCTGCTTCTGTTTTATCATCAATTCCCAGTAGATACTTATCATTCATAAAAATTCCATTCAAACTCCTTACGGTTGATTGAACCGTCCTGTCCATCGAAAGTATATAAGTAAGCATTTCTTTAGTAGTAGTCTTTCCAGCTGTACCTGTTATCCCCACTACCGGAATATTAAACAGACTTCGATAATATTTAAGGAAGTTATTATAAGATTCTTTTACATTTTTTACTTTTACCAATGTTATACAATCCCCTTGTTTCTTAACATCAAAATCCTTCTCTGAAACTATTACAATATTCTTTTTATCACTATTAAAATCAGAAGTTATTTTATTTTTCTTGTCAAAGTGAAAGTAGAGGGTACCATCCTTAAAAGGTGTAGGTCTTTTTCTAACACTTCTTATTATCATTTCCGCATTACCAAATATAACCTTCCCTTCAATTACATCAAGTACCGTTTCTAATTTTAATGCCTTCAATGAATACACCTTCTTTCTAGCAAAAACTTGCCATATCCGATCGGATTAATGTAGGTATTTTCCCAGGTATCATACATGTCAGCATTTTTAAAGCCGTATCTTAAATCACGTCCATTACATTCAATAAATTTTATAGTTCCTTCAGTTGTAACTCCTACATCCATCCCAATATCCGCTAAGCCTTGAAAACGCCCTTCTAATACCTTAGAAATATTTAATGAAACTTGTTCTATTCGTTCGATCATTTTTTTCTCATCAAATACAGTATCCTGTAATAAAGCACCTAACTGGTAGGCGCTCCCGCCTCTGGCCACATTCGTAACAAAACTCCCACCTTTAGCAACCTTCCCATAGATCCCAGTCATCTGCCATCGGCCTAAATGGTTTTTTTGACAGGTAACCCTTAGGTCAAAGGGCTTTCCTTTATAGGTTGCTAGGTCGATATACTCCTGTACGATATAGTTGCCATAGGAAATTTTATTTTTCAACTCTTTTGGTATATCATCTGTGAAAGGGATCTTTAGCAGCTCTTCTTTCCCTTTACCTAACATGGTCAATATATTTTCGCTTTCATGCTTTTCTATTTTCATTAAGCCCATCCCTAGACTTCCACTATCGGGCTTTATGATTAAACTTGAATGTTTACTGAGCATCTCCATGATATTATCCTTCGTACCCCTTTGGGTCTCTGGAATATTTTCTATTAGGTCATTATGTTTTTTAAGGATGTTGTATACCTCCAGTTTTCGATAACGATTCCATTGATTATACAGAATCAAACCCTTTTCAACTAAGGATAGTAAATAATCCTTATACTTTTTTGAAAAATATAACCCTCTATTATGAATCACTCTAGGCAGTGGCATTCGTTTCTTCTCATAGTTACCTAAGGAATCTTTTACATAGGCTGTCACTTCATTATTTTCAGAATTGATATCCTTTAATCTAAAAAAACAAGGAGTCAATCCATATAGTTTTGCCGCTTTCTCATAAAACGAAATATTTTCTGCGCCTGTTCTACCATAGGGGATTCCATTGCAAATCATATTATCTAGTAATATTCCAATATACTCCATCCCATCATCCCTCCATTTTTTCCATTACATACTATGCACACAAGCAGTCTGTAGTGAATATAATTTTAATTAGGCTAGAATATTCCCATATAAGAGCGGGCAAAAATTAGGGATTCATTTAGGACAAGGCTTCCTACTCGGCAAACCATCTCCTTTAATAAATGAAGGGATTGAGGATATAAAGAACTGATTCATTCCTTTCTCATGACAAAAAACCTAGAGTAAAATCAATTTTTTACCTAGGTCTTGAAATTATTCATTTTTTGTCAAAATAAAAAGGATGTCTTAAAAGTAAACATCATTCTCCGGCCTTTGTACTACTAAATAAAGACATACACTAATTTCCTTTATAATTATTGAGAAAAAGAGCTTACATATTAAAATTCATCGTCATCATCTTCTTCAATTAAATCGATCGTATCCTCAAGTTTAAATTGAAGTAGCATTTCTTTTTTTATAACATTACGCAAACCTCTCTCAACTGCTCTGTTTACTTCTAGTAGCTGATCAATCGTTGCATCTTCGTCCTTTACTACTCTTTGAAGTTTTTCTCCTTCAGCATTAATGATATGTGCTAAACCTAACTCTTCAAGCGCAATGGAGATTAAAAGTAAATTAATCACATCTTCTCGATCGATATCGATAATCGGTTGAATATCTGGAATTTTAGGCATTCCCATTGATCCTCACCCCCTTATGGTTTTTATAGTATGAAGCTCGAAGCAATCGGTTTGGGTGTTTACCCAGAAAACTGTATATTTGACTATTTTGAATAATAAAACTCCCCTTTGGATGGCCAATTTTTATTGAGAGATTAGTTTTTACGAATAGCAAGTATACAAACACAAGCAATAATTGATTTATTAAATAACTTATACTATATACCTTTTTGAGGGGGGATAAAAATTGAAAGTAAATAAATCTATACAATATAAACAAAGATACTTATATCACGATTTTCAACCCATTTATAATTTTCAAAAAAATGAACTAATTGGTTATGAAGCTTTATTAAGAAGTAAACGTGGAGAATCCCCAATCGAAATTATAAGGTGTGCCAGAAACACACATCAACTTTATTCATTAGAAATGTTTTCTATAAAACGAGCGATTAAAGAATTTTCAAGAAATAATATAGATAAAATACTGTTTCTCAATATTTTTCCATCGACAATTATGCATAAGCTTTTTTTGTCTAATTTTGAAATGCTTATAGAGCAGATTGATTTTAAATTAGTGTTGGAAATAAGTGAACTTGAAAACATTACTAATTTCGAAATCTTAAAGAGGAAAATATCAAAATTGCAAACATTCGGAGTAAAGTTGGCTATGGATGATTTAGGTAATAGTAATGAAGAATTAAAAAAAATGATCGAGATGAATATCGATTATATAAAACTAGATAAGTATTTTGCTGATGACCTGTCAAAATGTTTAAAAAAACAAGAAATGATTACGTTAATTAAAAATTATTATAAGGACAATAGTGAGATTATTTTAGAAGGAATAGAACAAGTAAAAGACCTAAAATATGCAGAACATTTAGGCCTTTACTTAGGACAAGGCTATTTGCTCGGTAAACCAGCCCCATTAAAAATTATATCAAGTGATTAAAAGAACTGATCCATATAGTTCACCTATTTATATTATGTTGCTATTTAGCAATATGATTACGAGGGGAACGACAGTATGTTCAGTTCTTCTTCTAGCTTCAAGATTCTTTTAGTAAATGTTATTCTCCTGTTTCTTAAGGAGGAGGTCTAAAGTTTTTTCCCTAAACTTCTTCCTTCCCCTCTTGTCCATTAATTGAATAACTCGCAGTAATTTCTGAATTTAATGAGTGAGATACGGTGCAATATTTATCTTTGGATAAGCGGATTGCTTTTGCGACTTTGTCTTCTGGTAGCTCTCCTTCAAATGAATAATGGATATGGATTTTGGTGAATTTTTTCGGGTGGTCCTCAGCGCGGTCACCTTCTACTTCCATGTCAAACGATGTTGGATTGACGCGCATTTTCGTTAAAATCGAAATGATGTCAATACCAGTACAGCCTGCGACTGCGTTCAAAAGAAATTCTGTTGGTCTTGCGCCTTTGTTCTCTCCCCCTACTTCTTCAGGTGCATCCATTACTAGTTCGTGGCCTGATGGTGTTGTGCTTGAAAAAGCCATTTTCCCATCCCAGTTGATAGTTGTTTTCACTGTAGTTCATCCTTTCTAAATTTATTTTCCTTAGATTTTTTGTGATTGATACCAGTGTGTCCTTCTAACCTTAAACCTACTGCCTATTTTACCCAATAACTTAATATATGACCGTACTCAGCTAAGTACACATCAAAACTTAAACTTTTGTGGACATAGGATGCGTTATTTGTGAAAATTACTTTGTTTGCCAGTATGTTGCGGACATACGTTCCGTTATCCGCTCAAAATATAGGCTGAATCACTAGTTTTTCACCAAATAAATGAACATATGTCCTCTTAACCTTAAAATCACTGCTGTTTTTACAAAATAGCGACACACACATGTCCGTACCCGTCCCGGTCCATAGTAAAACCTGCGTTATTCCAGTTACATAGTGGTTCGTAACTTTTCTAAAAATAAAAATACCAGCAAGGATATAATTTATCCCTCACTGGTATTTTCCACATTCACGACAAAATTAATCCATAATTTTGCAAATGTCGTTCGTAAATTCTACTGGATCGTTGACTGGTAAGCCTTCGATGAGAAGTGCTTGGTTAAATAAAAGCTTCGTATAAAGCGCTACTTTCTCTTTATCCGTTTCATATGCTGCTTTAATTGATTTAAATACGTCATGGTTGACGTTAATTTCTAACACTTTATCAGCTTTGACGTTTTGGTTATCTGGCATTTGTTGCAAGATTTTTTCCATTTCGACGGTTACTTCACCTTCTGTCGCAATACATACTGGGTGAGATTTGAGTCGCTTTGAAGCGCGAACATTTTTCACTTTATCCGCTAATACTTCATTCATATAATCAAATAATTCTTTGTAATCATTTTCTGTTTCTTCGTTCGTTTGATCTTCTGTTTCAAAGCCTAAATCACCACTTGATACTGACTTGAATTCTTTCTCTTTGTAGTTCATTAACATTTTGATCGCGAACTCATCAACATCGTCAGTGAAGTATAAAATTTCGTAGCCTTTGTCAGCGACTAATTCTGTTTGTGGAAGCTTTTCAATTCTTTCGTTGC
>SKOL01000131.1 GCA_007120055.1 Anaerobacillus sp. | reverse complement strand
GTATATTCAAATTGATCATCGTTAAAGTTTTTTTGAAATCTTAAAGGTTGTTCGGGACCGGTATTTGTATTTGATTCACTCAACTCTAAGTTATCTTCAGCGACTAGTACGCCGTTGTTATATTTCATTACAGAAACTTCCTGAAGAGTAATACCTTTATCATCATATAATGGCGGTGCGATCACAGAAATATTGTACCCATCCCCATGAAAATCAACCATACTTTCTAAAACACCGTAATATCTCGTTCCTAAATAGCCAAGATCGGTTGTTTTAATGTCATCACTCTTCACTAATTCCTCATTGGAAACTGTGACATAATAATAAAGCTGATTTTTATGATTATCATACCTCGCCTTCTCTTCAACCGTTACTTCAACTTCCATTTCATTAGCACTTTTAGCTCTTGATCTAGAAACGTTTGTAAACCATTGGGGCTCAAGCGGAATGTCTATCGAAATACTTGCCTCAAACAAACCATCGCCAACATCGACGGCCGGAACCCTTTCATAATGCTCACCTTCTCCGAACTTATAATGAAAATAGACTTCTGAATCGCGAAGTAGCTCTTTAATTTGCCAGTTAAAATGAATCGTAGGCTGACCGTTATCTAATTTCTCCGTATCGATATCCATGCCGATCGCACTTATCCAGCTTTGTTCTCTTTTAAATTCTTGTAGGGTGTTATTAAAATGACTGGATTGATGATCGACACTTCTTTTTATATCGATTTGAGAATTTGAAATGGAATTGACCCGATTTTCGAGATCGCCCATTTTAGATAATACGCGTACATTGATGATTAAGCTGATCACTAAAGCTGCGACGACTATGATTTTAAAATGCTTCATAATTCTCCTCCCTTAAGCTTTACACTTAAAAACGTTTTTTCCTCTTAATGAATTTCATAATTCATGCTTCTCGCCACTAAGATCAATATATAGTTGCGGCAAAACCATTCGCAAACTATATATTGCATGATGTGGCTCATTTTCGGTAATTATGAAATTCACTCATCTACTAATTATAAACGATATTCTACTTAAAAAGTTTCAATATTCCACAATTAACAACTTATGTTAAAATCAATTAAAGCAACTACATATCGTTACGTAATGGGACAAGATTGGATGATAAAATTCATTAATATATATCGTTTATTTACATATAGATTTGGGCATTTACTATCAATAGGAGAATTAAGGTGGTGCTTTTTTTGTCAAACATTCAAGCAGGTCATATTTTTGCAAAAGAATTTATTGAACAACTAAAAAAAGACCCAATCTTAGATTGGGCCGCGACTTTAGCTTTTTACTTTATGCTATCGATCTTTCCTTTACTCATTTTTATGTTATCGTTACTTCCTTATTTACCGCTCAACACGGAACAAATATACCACTTTGTTCACGACTACGCGCCACCAGAGTTGGCGGAGTTATTTACCGTCACCGTTTTAGAAGTGATTGCCGAACCTAAAGGTGGGCTATTATCCTTTGGTATTTTAGCGACGATTTGGACTTCTTCGAACGGAATCAATGCACTCATCCGTGCACTCAATAAAGCACATAATACTGATGAAACTCGTTCTTTTATCAAACTGCGATTCATGTCGATTTTATTGACGATCGGTTTCGTTCTCGTTATTTTCGTCACTTTACTACTTCCTGTATTCGGAAATGTCATTTTAACGAGTATCGATCAAATATTTGGACTTCCAGATACGACAGTTGTCAATTTAAATCGTCTTCGCTGGTTTATTGGGATCGCGATTATGACAGCTGTTTTAATGGTTCTTTACACGATTGGACCAAATAAAAAATTAAATTTTCACCGTGTACTTTATGGGGCGCTGTTTGCAACGATTAGTTGGCAATTAATTTCCCTCGGTTTTTCGTTTTACATTTCGAATTTTAACAACTATACCGCAACGTACGGAAGTTTAGGTGGTGTCATTATATTAATGATGTGGTTTTACTTGAGTGGGTTGATCCTCGTAATAGGTGGCGAGATTAATGCCACATTATACAACATTCAAGAAGGGAATTTGTTGAGGAGATAAGTGGTAAAAACCTGCGGTAATCCTTACCGCAGGTTTATAAAACTAGCGACATATTTTTCTAGTAAGTCTGCCTTTTCCTCGGACCCTAGTTCCGAGTAAGGCTTCACTGATTTGAGAACAAGGTGACTCAAGAAAATACCGCTTAATAAGCGTGCCCAGTGTTTCGCATCAATGTCGAGACTGTTTTGATCGGCGTGATGTTCAATCACACTCACTAAAGAGTTAAAAATCATTTCTGGGACGTCGATATCCGCTGGTAGCTGCCCCATTAAGCTTTCCGATAACAGCATTTTCACTAAATCACGATTTTTTGAGAGGACTTCTAAACGATTAGAAATGACTGCCCGTAAAAACTCATCAGTATCAGACGTCTTCGCTTCTTTCATTAATTTCGTATAAAATTGTTTTTCCAATACGGTTTTCACGACGGTGACAAACAACTTTTGCTTATTTCCGAACTTGCGAAACAGCGTGACTTCGGCAACATCTGCCGCCGTGGCTAATTCATAAGTCGTTGCTTGCAGCCCTTTGCGGATAAAAACTTTGGCTGCTGCTTGAATAATTTGTTCTGTTTTATCTCTCATATTCAACCTGCTCCTCACCACATCGACTTTTGTCAAAAAATCGACGTATCCACGATTGCATTACGCACTTTCTTTTACAACGCTCGGTCTTGTTTTTTTCACAGTGATCCAACGACCAACGATCATCAGTATGGCCGGCATCACGATGACGGTGCTCAAAAGTGCTAGTACAATATTTACTAACGTCATCATACCAAAATTACTCAAAATCGCAAAGTCAGAAAATAGTAATGCACTAAAGCCACCAATCGTCGTTAAAGCTGAGG
>SKOL01000271.1 GCA_007120055.1 Anaerobacillus sp. | reverse complement strand
GGATGATTGACCTAGTAGAAATGCGTCGCAAAGGGTTAATAAAAAGGTTGCGTATGACTCCAGCTAATATGAATCTTTTTGGTTTAAGTGATATGGTGATGCGGTTATTATTTAGCATCGTTCAAATTATTTTGCTGAGCTTGATTGGCGTTCTTATATTTGGAGCTAACTTATATATTAACTTTCCAAGCCTTATTATTGTCTTCTTATTAGGTGCTCTTTCTTTTAATGCTTTAGGATACTTTTTCTCTTCGTTTAGTAAAACATCGGAGGCTTATATGGGCGTCGCAAACATTGTTAGTTTCGTCATGATGTTTTTGAGCGGTGTGTTTTTTCCAATTGAAACGATGCCTGAATGGATTCAGCCAGTATCTTATGTTCTGCCACTCACCTACTTTGTTGAGGGCTTACGAGAAAGTATGATTTATTCCACAAGTGTATTCTCGGCTACGCTTTGGTCTGGTATTGGAATTATGGTCTTATGGGGTGTAATTACATTTTTCATTGGTTCACTTTTATATAAAAGAAGCTCGATCGTTGCAACGAGATGATTGATGTGCTGTGTTAAATAATATTTTATGTGAAATGACCTGTTAAATTTTACAATAACTAATACATTTATTAATCTGAGTGAATTTGTTAATTACCTAAATTGAGCCATGTTAAACTATAGGTAGTTGCGAGCGTCTTAACGCAACTACTTATAGTTTCTTAATGGATATAATTAATGAGTGATGAAGTTTATTAAATTTTAATAAAAGAAATCCTGGAGGTAGTCACGTGGGTACTTTCAATTCAGATCGACCTAAAATTTCAATTGAAAAATTAAAGAAGTCAGTGTTCGAACGATTTCTATCCATTGTAAGTATCTTATTATTCATCGGGAGTGTCGTTTTTCTTGTAATGATGTGGAGTGAATTGCCAGTTAAAGTTCCTGGCCATTTTGGCATCACTGGTGAGGTAACCCGATATGGCTCCAGATGGGAGTTGGTAGTCTTACTAATTGTCGGAGCAGGTCTTTATCTACTGATGCATGTACTTGAGAAATATCCGCATTTACATAACTACCCAATAGAAATTACTGAATCAAACGCAGATGAAGCATACCGTATTTCACGTTCCTTGATTGTATATATAAAGAACACTATCCTGATCTTGTTTGCACTTATGATGATGAATAGCATGATAATAGCTTTGGGATGGGGAGACGGTATCGGATTCGTTCTTTTACCATTGATCTTTTTGGGCACAGGTTTGCCGATTATAAGAGCTATAGTGAAGTTGATGAAATTAAACTCTTGAGGTAGTTAAAAATGTGAATAAATGCAGTTAAGTTAATGGATCCATTGATAGAGAAAAGTCAAATACATCATCTTTTATTGAGTAATTAGTTAAGCTAAAAAGAAAAGGGGGAATTAGAATGGACTATATATGGTTAGCAGCGGGAATTGCCATTGCAGGATATTTAATTGGGGACGGATTAAAAAATTTTAAAAATCCAAATTCAAAAAATATTTTAGAGTCGTTAGATGAAAGTGATGACCACGTATTAATTAAAGAAAATGAGGTTCATCATTTTATAGGTATTTCTAAAGAAGATGTAAAAAATATGATTCATGAACACCCAGATATTCCACACATAATAATAAACAATAAGGTATATTACCCAAAAGCTAAATTGCGTGAATGGTTAATGAAAATAGGAAGATGACTCTTTTCTAATAAAGGTTTGTAGTTTGTTAAACTAAACACGATACGCAAATCTATAGCCTCGAAAAGAGAATTCAGTCCTAATTAAAGGGGCTGATTTTTTTGAGCGGAGAAACTATTTTTTAATTTGTGAAAGATTCACTTAAAATCACGAAAGTCATAGCAGAACAGGCTGTTGCTTCTTCAACAATTGAAGCAGTTTAACATATAAAAGAAACTTAATCCGTAATTATACGTCTAATATTAAAAGGGGGGATTTTATGAAGAGATATTTTTGTTTGCTATTCTGTGTGGCAATGAGTTTAATACTTTTATCAGGATGCGGAAGTTCTAGTAATAGCCCTAAAGGAACTGATTGGAAACCTACGATGTATGAAACTGTCAACAACCTTGATGGAGTATCGATGATTGTAAAGGAAGGCACGGTATCTTCGACTGGATTGACTGTAATATATGAGAATAACTCTGACAAGCAATTTATCTATGGTGAATATTTTTTGTTAGAAAAGAAAATCGAAGGTAGATGGTATGAAGTCCCAATTACCCTAGATGGTAACTACGGTTTTAATGATATTGGCTATGAATTGTCCCCTTCAGATGCTAGGGACTGGGCAGTTGATTGGGAATGGCTCTATGGAAGCCTGGGTACTGGTGATTACCGTATAGTGAAAGATATACTCGATTTTAGAGAAACAGGAGACTTTGCTAGGTACTATTTGACAGCAGAGTTCACGACTGATTAGTAAAACAAAATTTGTTATTTATCGAAGGTAGTGAAAGGATGTACTTAAAGTTAAGAAAGCATTAGTTCAGGAGCTGTTGCAATGGCAGTTCCTACTGTTGTTGAATTAGCAAACAAGGTTGTTCACAACGGACATACACCATTTTGCAGACTGTATTTCTATTGGAAATAACATAAGAAGTATGTTAAATTCGAAATAAAAGTAAGTAGGAGGGATTATATTGAAAGCAGAAAAAAGCTTAAAAGTTTGTGAAAAAGGGCATCAGTATTACAAAAGTAGTGATTGTCCAAGTTGCCCTACTTGCGATAAAGAGAATAAACCCGATAGTGGCTTCCTATCAAAACTAAGTTCACCTGCTAGAAGTGCCTTAGTTCACGAAGGGATTGATACTTTACAAAAACTCTCTAAGTACACCGAAAAAGAAATACTAAAAATCCATGGTATTGGACCAGCTTCCT
>SKOL01000482.1 GCA_007120055.1 Anaerobacillus sp. | reverse complement strand
GATGAAATTATTTCGTGAAACGAAAAAATGTGGTAAATTAATAGATAAGTTTAAAAAATGAAAAATTAGCGTTTATTAAGCGAGTGAATTTCATAATTACCTTAAATTGAGCCGTATCAAACTATATGTAGTTGCGAGTGGATTAACGCAACTACATATAGATACGTAATGGCGATAATATTGAATTATGAAATTCATTAAAGTGTATTGCAAAACGATAATAATTTTTCATTGATAATTTCAACAATACTTAAGAGGGGTGAATTCCGTTGATCCAATTTCAAAAACCAGAAGTCGATCAGTTTTTTCGTACATATGTGATTACGAATTTTGCTGTTAGCAAAGATGAGAAAAGACTTATTTTTAGTAGTAATTTAAATGGAAAGCAAAACTTATGGGCAACTGACTTTCCAAACCAATTTCCATACCTTTTTGCTCAAGTAGACCAACAATGTAATTTTATTAAAATTGATAATGAGAACCGCTTCGTATTGGCAGGTTTTGATATTGATGGTGATGAAAATTATCAAATCTATGCTTTAGCGAATGAAGGTGGTAAGCCACAACCACTCATTACCGGTGAAAAAGATGAAAAGTATTTTTTTGCTGAGCTTTCTAAAGACGGTGAAAGACTTTATTACATGACGAGCAAAGACAACCCACAATTTTTAAACATTCACAAGTACAATATAAAAACAAATGAAGATACGCTCATCCAAAAAGGTGAAGCGGCGCCAACGTATTTATCAGCTGTTAGTCCTGATGAAAAAAGCTTTGTGACGACAAGTATGTTAGCAAATACGTATCAATTAGGCTATGTTACCGTCGAGGGAGAAAAGCATTTACTAACACCTTCAAAAGAGGAAGTTCATACGATTTCAAACCCAATTTACATTGATGACTCAACGATTTACTTTGTTACGAATTACGGTGAAGAATTCTCGTACATTGCTTCTTTTGATATTAAAAATAAGACGTTCAAACCAGTGTTGAAAAAGGAAAATGAAAGTGTAAAACAGTTAAAGTGGAATAAAGAGTTTCAAACGATTTATTTTGTTACTGAAAAAGGGGTAACAGACTCTCTTTATGAAATGGATTTAGGTAGTGATAAAGTTACAAAACTTGAAGTGCCAACGGATGTTGTTGAGCAGTTAACCATCACTGAAAAAGGTAACATTTATTTGTTAGGAAGAAGTGCAACAGCTCCATTTAACATTTTTAAGAAGGAAAATGCGGCTGAGAACTGGGAGCAAATCACAGAGAACAACGTGTTAGGTATTACAACTGAGCAAATGGTAGAACCTGAAGTAATTACGTATCCATCCTTTGATGGTATGGATATTGAAGCACTATTGTTTAAGGCAAAGCCAGAACTCGCTAACGGTCATACGATTTTTTGGCCTCACGGTGGTCCACAATCAGCAGAGCGTAAATGGTTCAGAGCGATGTTTCAGTGTTTCTTAAACCGTGGCTATAATATTTTTGCACCTAACTTCAGAGGAAGTACAGGTTATGGCGCAACATTTACGAAGTTAGTAGAAGGAGATTGGGGAGAAGGCCCTCGTCTTGATTGTGTGCACGGTATCGAGTGGTTATTTGAACAAGGGATTAGTTCTCGCGAGAAATTATTTATTGTCGGCGGAAGTTACGGTGGTTATATGACGTTACTTCTAGCAGGTAGACATCCTGAATTGTTTAAAGCGAGTGTCGATATTTTTGGTGTAAGTAACTTGTTTACATTTATTAATTCAGTTCCTGAACATTGGAAGCCGATTATGAAACGTTGGCTTGGTGACCCGATCGAAGATAAAGAAAGATTAGAAAAAGATTCGCCAATTACGTATTTAGACGCAATGGTGAAACCGATGTTAGTTATACAAGGAGCAAATGACCCTCGCGTAGTGAAAGAAGAGTCAGACCAAATTGTTGCAGCACTTGAAAAAAATGGAGTAGACGTTGAATACCTCGTTTTAGATGACGAAGGGCACGGGTTCTCTAAAAAAGCCAACGAAATAAAAGTATACGAAAAAATGCTTGAATTCTTAGATAAGCATCAGTAAGATAAACATTTTAAAGCTATATTTTCGAGGGCTTAATGCAGTGCAGTTCTTGATTTTATAGCTTTTTTTATGAAATTTGGTTTGTTGGATAGGGGTTTGTTGGTTAGCAGAAAGTTGGAATAGAATTCGGTCGGCATTTACTTCTTATATGGTGACGATGCTTTGTCACTACGTTTGGTATGAAAAAAGGCGGGTGCTTTTGCGAACGAACGTCTGAGATTCGAGAGAAGGTCAAGGTGAAGTGAGGGAAAGCACCCGCCTTTTCCATATTAGTTGGTGACAATATATCTCCATGAGGGTTTTGTATAAGAGTCCTCTAGGTCATATTTCTACAAAATTAAATGTGTATTTATGTTATGATAGGTTTAGTTTTTATTGGAATGCAGTGAGGTGAAATCGTGATGAACACACGTAAAGCTTATCGGATGTTAATTGTAGCTCTTTTTTTTATTTTTATAAGTTTAATATCCAGGTCTATTATATATCTTGTATTATCCGTAGCAATTGCAACGATGATTATCTTTTTACTAAGTAGTAACAAGAAGCTCAAATCTGATGGCAATGGTAAAAAACAAACGGAAATAATTGAAGTTCAAAATAGACGTTTAAGTAGTTTTTTATGGGTAGCAGTTGTTATTGGTGCTCTTCTGTTAGGGTATGGTTCACTTTACTTTACGGAAAATACTATTTTTCATCAATACGTGCCATTGCCAGAACAGGTGATGACGGCCATTTCTCTTACGACTATCGGGGCTGGTGTCACTTTAACTAGTCTATTTTTTATAATTCGTGAATCGCTTGTTGTAAAACAAAATGTAATCCTATGTCAACAATGTAAAGCAGGAAATAACGGAAATCATTT
>SKOL01000500.1 GCA_007120055.1 Anaerobacillus sp. | reverse complement strand
TTTCGTGGTAAAGTGATGGGCATTATGGTATTTGATAGTGTGACCTACGAAACAAAAATGTTAAGTGACGGTCAAACACACATCCATCGTATTAAAATAAACGGTGAGCCGATTAACTACGAACGTATTTATGAAGTGGCGACAATTGACATGTTTACGTTCGGCCGCTTATACCCTTCCATCGTCGCAAGTAAAGATAAAAAATATTACTTACCCGAACTACTCCGAGACGTGCTGGCTTGGAAGTTGAAAATGGTGAATTGATGAGTTTTGAGTGAAGAGTTATGAGTTGTTTTGTGAGTAATGCTCCGCAGCCCCCACACGTAAATTAACTACTAAATAAGATTAGATGGTGCTTCGAAGCTTTTCTAACTCAAAACTCAAAACTCAAAATTCAACACTCAACACTCAACACTCAAAACTCAAAACTAATTCCTAGCCTTAGCTTCCTAGAGACAACTAAAACAATTTTAAATTTTAAATTATAAATTACAAATGCACTTTTTTAGTCGAATTTCATACTTTGATAAGAGGACGAAACATGAATGTCCTTAAAACAATGTATGACTTGGTTAGGAGTGTGAACGATGCTTGAAATGAAGCCTATCATCATTGATGGTCATCAATTTACAGCAGTTCAAATGAAGCTGCCAAAGACCAATTTTATGGCTGTAACAAATGATAAAGGTTATATCATGTGTGGTGCGTTAGATGTTGCGCTTTTTAATAGCAATGAAAAGTTAAGAGAGCGCAAAATCATTGCAGGTAGAGCGGTTGGGGTTCGAACGATTGAACAACTCATTGACGCCCCGTTAGAATCTGTAACTTTAGCTGCTGAAGAATTAGGCATTACTGCAGGAATGAAGGGCAGAGACGCTCTATTAAAAATGATATAATGGAGAATAAAATAGGGCTGTCCAAAAGAAAGTGTCGGGACAGCCCTATTTTTTTATATGAAAACCCACGACAGCGGTGCACCGTAACCTTTTAATTTGTAAAATTGAGGGCCACCCTGTTCTCCAACCCAAACAACTAACTAACAAAACCATGACAAAAGATGTGTTTTACTTAATTTATATTAGTCCATAAGTCTTGATATCATATAAAGTTATGGGAAAATAACACAATATATAGATTGTTCGTTATAATAGAGAACAACAAATAGTTCAGGCAGAAGATTTTTAGATCATAATATTACTTATTCTACCTAAATTCACCTTACTTGAGGTGAGGTTTTAAACGTAGTTAGAATGTCTGCTGGAAATTTTGGTGTATAGCAGACCAAGCATAGAATAAATTTCAAACTAGGAGTAGGACATATGAGACTAGTCACGACGAAATCACTTAAAGAAGAGAATATTTTAAGTAAACCTTTATTTAACGATAATGGACAAGTCCTCATTCAAGCAGGTGTCCCATTAACTAGAAGGATGATTGAGCGACTAATTAGTTTAGAAATTGGTTACGTTTATATCGCGGATGAATTCACTAACGATATAGTAGTTGAAAATATTATCTCAGAATCAACCCGAAAAAAAGCAGTCGATACGATTAAAAATGAGTTTGCAGAAATTTCTAACCATCATATTATTGGTACGTCTTTAAATACGCTAAATTTAAGTAAGAGGTTCTCAGTAATCATTGAAAAGATTTTAGCAGATATTAAGGAAAGCAATGATGTCATATCGATTTTATCTGATGTGTATTGTTATGATTCTTACATATTTACGCACTCCTTAAATGTAACAATTTATACGATAGGCCTTGCTATGAAATTAAATTTTTCTGAAAAACAGCTATTTGAAGTGGCTTTAGGTGCTATTTTACATGATGTAGGAAAAATGATGATTCCAAAAGAGATTTTAGAAAAAACAGGGAAGTTAACGAAAGAAGAGTTTGATATTATTAAAAACCATTCTTGGGCGGGGTTCGATGTGTTACGTAATACTCCGAATATATCATTATTAACAGCTCACTGTGCTTTTCAACACCATGAACGAATTGACGGTTCCGGATATCCACAAGGGCTAAGTGGAGATGATATCCACCCATACGCCAAAATTTTAGCTGTATGTGATGTATTCGATGCCGTAACTTCTAATCGTGTTTACCGTAAAGCAATGCTTCCGCATGAAGGATTAGAAATATTATATGGTGGCGCTGGCAAAATATTTGATAAAGAAATCGTCGAATTGTTTAGTCGGACGATTGCCATTTATCCAGTCGGGCTAACATTATACTTAAGTGATGGCAGTGTCGGTGTTGTTGTGAAGCAAAACAAAACATTTAGTATGCGACCCGTCGTCCGTGTCTTTGAACAAAACGGTTGCAGAGTAGAACCGTTTGAAGTAGATTTGTTAAAAGAAAGACATATCATGATCGTAGAATGCGAAGCAAGACTAGCAGCTAACCAAATTCTAAATTTATAATTCAAAATTAAAAATTCAAAATTAAAAATTTTCTGGGGCTCCGCTTCGCAGCTTTTATCGTCGTAATTTACAATTCAAAATTGTTGGTGCCGCTACGTAGCTTCAATCCTCAATAATTCTAAATTCTACATTTTAATACCTGATGGTTCTTTGCTACGGAGCTTCACCCACAATAATTTTACATTTTACATTTTTAATTTTAAATTAACAAAGGAAGGTATTTATGGATCAACAATATTTAGCGTTATGTAAACATATTTTAGAAAACGGTACGGAAAAAACGGACCGCACTGGAACGGGAACGATTAGTGTCTTTGGTTATCAAATGCGCTGTGATTTACAAGAGGGTTTTCCGTTATTAACGACAAAGAAACTCTCTTTAAAGTCGATTACTCATGAACTGCTCTGGTTTTTAAAAGGTGATACAAACATCCAATATTTAAAAGAAAACAATGTACGGATATGGAACGAATGGGCAGATGAAAATGGTGATTTA
>SKOL01000163.1 GCA_007120055.1 Anaerobacillus sp. | reverse complement strand
GTTTCATTACAGTTTAGTTTATACTTACGTGATTTTCTTCAAGAGGCTGGAGCGTTAGTTGTAATGACACGTGAAGAGGATCGGGATTTAGCTGACGAGAACACAAAAAAAATCCGCAGCCGTAAAATTCAAGACTTAAAAAGGCGTGTAGAAATTGTTAATGAAACAGACGCTGATTTATTTATTTCTCTGCATCTTAATGCAATCCCTTCACCTAAATGGTCGGGAGCACAAACATTTTATAATCGATTAAATGAAGAAAATCGTAAAGTATCTAAATTTATTCAAGCTGAACTAACGAGAAATTTAGAGAATACAAATCGTTTGGCAAAGCCAATTAACAACGTTTATTTATTAAAACATGCGAAAATTCCAGGAGCATTAGTAGAAGTTGGATTTTTATCAAATCCGACAGAAGCTGAACTATTAGCGACGAATGACTATCAGCAAAAAATATCAGCAGCTATTTATCAAGGGATTTTACGATATTATTCAAATGAACAAGAGCCAGGTTCATAGGTACCTTGTCCCTTTGTCGCGGGACAAGGTACCTGTCCTTTCTTATGAAAAAAATGGTTGAGCGTAATAATACAAGTGTTAAAACAGTTTGTGTTATACTAAGCATTGTAATCGAATACATAAAAGGTGGTGTCACTTAATGCTTACTCAAGAGAAAATTTTAGATGCTTTAAAAGCGGTAAAAGAACCCTTTTTAAATAAAAGCATTGTTGATGTTGATGGTGTTAGAGAAATAAAGATTAAAGAAGGCTTAGTAAGTGTGAAGATCGCTGTTACAAAAACAGGAACTCCTGAGCAAATGAATATGCAACAAGGAATTGTGAGTGCAATTAAAGGAGCCGGTGCAGAATCTGTTGGCCTACGTTTTGAGCAGTTTACTGAAGAAGAACTAGCAAAACTCGGTGTTTCAAAAGAGGAAGAAAAGCCAAAATCACTACTAGATAAAGCGGATGAAACGACATTTATCGCTGTAACAAGTGGTAAAGGTGGTGTTGGTAAATCAACCGTTTCTTGTAACTTAGCGACTTCTTTAGCTCGTTTAGGTAAAAAAGTCGGAATTATAGATGCTGATATATATGGATTCAGTGTTCCTGATATGATGGGAATTGAAGAAAAGCCATCAGTGAAAGGACAAACGATTTATCCTGTCACACGTTTTGATGTCAAAGTTATTTCAATGGGTTTCTTTGTTCATGACAATTCCCCAATCATTTGGAGAGGTCCAATGCTCGGTAAAATGTTAAATAACTTTTTTACTGAAGTAGAATGGGGAGATTTAGATTATTTAATTTTAGATTTACCTCCAGGGACAGGTGATGTAGCGCTTGATGTTCATCAAATGCTACCGAGCAGTAAAGAGATTATTGTTACAACGCCGCATCCTACAGCTGCTTTCGTTGCTGCGCGTGCAGGTGTGATGGCTCTTAAAACAGACCATGAAATTCTAGGTGTTGTTGAAAACATGGCTTATTTCCAAAGTAAGTTAACTGGTGAGCGCGAGTTTGTTTTCGGCCAAGGTGGCGGAGAAAGATTAGCGAAAGAGCTAGAAACAGACATTTTAGCTCAAATCCCACTAGGTCAGCCTGAAATTGACGAAAACGATTTTGCTCCTTCGATTTATGCAGAGGATCACCCAATCGGTCAAATTTACAAAAAAATGGCCCAAAAAGTCATTGATAAAATTGAAGGATAAAAATAAGGTGACTGTCCATTGTGGCAGTCACCTTTATTAACCTTCATTATCTTCTTCTTTTTCTTCATCTTTACTTTCTTTTTCCATCTGTTCCGTAACTACTCTTGATAATATTTCATTTACTTGTGCTTTAAAATAAGGACTTTCAAACGCGTCAGTCATAACATTAATTACTTGTTGACGATATTCCTTACTTTTCATTAAATCTAACGTCGCTTCTTCCATTTCCGGATCTTGTAAAATATCCATCATCATCGTTTGATATTCAGGATCTTTCATTAATGCTTTTAAAATTTTTTCATTTTCTTTTTGCATACTTTCTGCAAAAGCTTTAGCAAACTCAGGATCCTTCATCGTTTCCTGCCAAAATTCTTTACCTTTTTCAGACGTTAATACTTGTTGAATCGTTTCCTTAACAAAGGCTTGATCCATGACAATTTCTTGTTTAACCTCATCCTCGCTTAATACTTCTTGGATTGCATTTTTTCCATCGTCAGTTTTGAGCATGTCAACCATCATTTTTTTTGTGCTCTCATAATCAGGCTGATGAGTTTGTTCTTCCATCGCAGCGCAACTTATCAATGGAAAGATCAAAATGATCAAGAGGAGCTTTAAAAAGTTTATCAAGGTTTACGCCCCTTTCTTTACATTTTCTTTTTTATTATGAATCAAATTGGTCATTATTATCCCCCTGAAAATAGCGCAAAAATGGCTAATTTTTAACTTTATTCAGCAGAAGTCCCCCACTTCTACAAGTGGCGGGATGAATGCAATTTTTGTACTTTAATAGGGTAGGGGTTCAAACCCCTACCCTATTAAAGTTATGCCTCCGGCGGATGCCACAGATTTTTAGCGGTAGCTTTTCGAGCGAGCTCGAAAAAATCTGGGCGCAAATACGCCAAGGCGTATTTGATCAACTGTTAGTATTACTTATTAAGACATAGTTTATGCTAGCTTTTTAATAAATTTGTTTGGTACAATCAATTGGATAGTCAATAAAAATCGGAGGAAATTTGGCGTGAATTCAAGAAAAGTTGTATACTTATTTTTTTCAACATTAATTATCGGCGCTATTAGCGGAGCGGTTGTAGGGTTTATTTTAGATTGGCGAAACTATTTAGATGGGTTAATGCAAGGGGAAGTAATTGATTTTATTTTAGTTATTGTATGGTTGCTTGGAATAGGAGCAATGTGGAGTTTAATTAGTCAAATGG